>CAVAIX010000001.1:0-61467 GCA_963588695.1 Bacteroidaceae bacterium
CTGTGATTCTGCATGGTGCACAGTTGCTCTATGCCTACGGAGAAGCTACCGTGCCCAAGATTACCGTTACCTTGCGTAAGTCATATGGTGGTTCCCACATCGTGATGGGTTCGAAGCAGTTGCACACCGACCTCAACTACGCATGGCCGTCAGCTGAGATTGCCGTGATGGGTGCCAGCGGTGCTGCCGCTGTCTTGTATGCCAAGGAGGCCAAAGCCAAGAAAGAAGCTGGCGAGGATGTCAAGACCTTCATTGCCGAGAAGGAAGAGGAGTATAACGAGCTTTTCGCCAATCCCTATCAGGCTGCCAAATACGGCTACATTGACGATGTTATCGAACCGCGCAACACGCGCTTCCGCATCTGCCGTGGCTTAGCTCAACTGGCCACCAAGCGCGATGCACTGCCCGCCAAGAAGCACGGAAACATTCCCATGTAAACACGCTGTACTATGAAAAATGAAGTTTATGCAGCCATTGCAATGGCTATCCATGAGTTCAAGGGCAATAATGTCCATGACAAGGAGTCGGGTGTCATCACGATTGACGACAAGCAGACGCAATGGAACGGATACGCTATGGCAATGACAGAACATCCTTAAAAAAGAAAAGTACAATGAAGAAAGATTACAAATACACCATCAACGGAAAAAAGTATGAGGTGAGCATTGGTGATGTTGCCGAGAACATGGTAACGGTCTGTGTGAACGGGGAAACATATCAGGTGGAAATGGAGGCCGAACCGGAGGCTGAGAAACCTGTGGTGAAGCCCGTTGCAGCGAAACCTGCCGCAGCTCCTGCAGCCGCCGCTCCGTCGGGAAAAATCAGTGCCGAGAATGCACTGAAGGCTCCCCTGCCTGGTGTCGTCACTGAGGTTCACGTCAATGTGGGCGACGAAGTGCAGGCTGGCGATGTTGTCTTGGTGCTGGAAGCCATGAAGATGGCCAATAACATTGAGGCAGAAAAGAGCGGTAAAGTCACTGCCGTGTGCGTGCAACCGGGACAGAGCGTGATGGAGGACGATACACTGATTGTCATCGAGTAACGCTTTATCATACAACTAAACAACAAAGGAGGGAGTCCCATAGAGATTCCCTCCTTTTGTATGGTCTGCTGCCAAATTTTGCCTAAATCCTACAACCGATTGCCTGGTTTGGGGAACACGACAGTTGGTGTAAACGTCTTGGCCTCCTCGAAATCCATCAGTGCATAGGAGATGATGATGCAAACGTCGCCTACCTGCACCTTGCGCGCTGCCGCTCCATTTAGGCAGATGCAGCCACTGCCGCGTTCTCCCTTGATGATGTAGGTCTCGAAACGCTCGCCATTGTTGTTGTCAACGACTTGAACCTTTTCGCCAGCAATCATATGGGCAGCATCCATCAAGTCCTCGTCGATGGTGATGCTCCCCATATAGTTGAGGTTGGCCTCCGTTACGGTGACGCAATGGAGCTTAGATTTCATTACTTCTATCATCATGCCTCTGTCTTGTATTTGATGTGGTCAATCAGTCGGATGGGAGTCTTGCCGCAATAGACCGTGATGCAACCCACTACATAAGGCGTCTCGTCCCAAGAGGATACGTCCTGCAGCGTATGGCCGTTGACAATGGAGAAATACTCTACGTCCAATCCGTCCACCGCGTTGATGGTGCTGACTACGAAATCGTGCGTCTCGGCCACACTATGTGTCTTGGAGTAGGCGACACTATCCTTCAGTGCTTGATAAATGGTCGGTGCAATGGCGCGCTCGGCTTCCGTCAACAGCGTGTTGCGCGAACTGCGAGCCAGTCCGTCTGTGTCGCGCACGATGTCACACTCCACGATTTGAACCTTCAACCCAAGTTGCTTCACCATGGCCTTGACCACGGCAATCTGTTGCCAGTCCTTCTCACCGAAGTAGGCACGGTCGGGTTTGACGATATAGAACAGGCGGCTCACCACCTGGCACACCCCGTTGAAATGACCAGGACGATGCGCACCTTCCATCACCGTGGAGATGGGCGGAAACTCGAAATGGCGCGTGTCTGGCGTGGGGTACATCTCCTCTACAGAGGGAGCCAATACATAGTCCGCCCCACAACTGTCCAGTAATTGGCAGTCCGCCTCCAGCGTGCGAGGATAGTGTTGTAAGTCGTTCTTATCGTTGAACTGGGTGGGGTTGACGAATACTGAGACCACCGTGACACCATTCTCCTTGACACTGCGGCGCACCAACGACGCGTGCCCCTCATGAAGCGCGCCCATGGTAGGCACAAGTCCTATTTCCTTTCCTTTCTTTCGGTCTTCAAACAATCGGTTCTGAAGATCCACTATCCTGTTGAAAACTTCCATTCCTCTTTCTGTATGTTCTAAGCAGGTGCAAAATAACTACTTTTTTATTAAATAATGAAACGTTTTTGGTGAAAATATGCCAAAAGAAGGTGCAAAAAACTTAAATTATCGTACGGCACAAACCATTTTCGAAAAAAAATTCGTAACTTTGCAAGGGTAAAACACTAAACGAATTATGGCAAAGAAGATATTGTTCATCAACCAAGAGATTGTTCCTTACGTTACGGAAAACGAGCTCTCGACTATGGGAAAGGCGTTGCCGCAGGCTATGCAGGAGAATGGGCACGAGATTCGTACGTTCATGCCCAAATGGGGCAACATCAACGAGCGCCGCGGACAGTTGCATGAGGTGATTCGTCTCTCCGGTATGAACATCATCATCGACGATACTGACCATCCGCTCATTATCAAGGTGGCCACCATCGCGCAGACTCGCATCCAGGTTTATTTCATCGACAACGACGATTATTTTACCCGTCGCCAAATGGACAAAGATGAGAACGGTGTGGACTTTGCCGACAACGGCGAGCGCGCCATTTTCTTTGCACGCGGTGTGCTGGAAACGGTCAAGAAGTTGCGTTGGGTGCCCGACATTATCCACGTACAGGGTTGGATGGGAGCCGTAGTGCCCCTATTCATCAAGATGGCGTACTGCGACGAGCCTTCGTTTGCCAGTACCAAGGTGGTCACGTCGCTGTTCCCCAACCGGATGACGAGTGACTTAGCACCCAATTTCAAGAAATGCCTTGAATTCCGCGATATCACCGCAGATACACTAAAGAAATACAAGGATGTGTTTGACGCGGCAGAACTGGCTAAGTTGGCCGTTGACTACAGCGATGGTGTCATTGCTGCCCATCAAGACACGGACGCCGCATGGATGGACTACGCTGCTGCACAGGGCGTTCCGACCCTTGCTTACCCCGGCACGGACTTTGGTCAGGCTTACGAAGACTTCTACGAGAAGCTGTGATGTGGACATCAAGACAAAAGGTAAAAAAGAGATAAGGATATCAAAGACAACCATTACTTCAATGACAAAGAAAACACTATTAGCAGCCATTGCCCTCCCACTGATGGCAATCTGCTCTTGCGACGAAGATACGGCAGGCGTAGGCAACACCATCAGCAATGGTGCGGATCTGTTTGCCATTTCTACTGATTCATTCCAAGTGTCCTCTCGCTCTATTGTGGTTGACTCGGTCATTTCGCGGAGCGAATACAGCTACCTCGGTCGTATCAAAGACCCCGAGACGGGATCGTATATCACGAGCGACTATATGACACAGTTCACGCTGCTTGAGAACGAGAGCAGCGACATCTTCCCACCCAAGGACAGCATAATCAGTCTGTCGGACAATGGTGAGGTCGTGGCCGACTCGTGTGCGCTGAGCATTGTTGTCAATAGTTGGCAAGGCGACTCTTTGGCTGCTTTGAAACTCTCTGTATTCGAGGTTGGTACACCCGTGGAAGAGGGAAAAACTTACTACACTAACTTTGACCCTATCTCGAAGGGTTATATTCGGGAAGGCGGACTGCGCGAGAACAAAATGTTCTCTGTTGTTAACTTACAGTTGAGTGACAGCCTGCGCAATGTGCAGCAGTCGGGATCGTACTACCAATACGTCAGCATTCCGCTGAACCAGCAATATACCGACAAGGCTGGAAATACGTACAACAACTACGGTACCTATCTTATGCACGCCTTCTACGCCCATCCTGAATATTTCAAGAACTCCTATAACTTCATCCACAAGGTTTGTCCGGGCTTCTATCTCAAGATTACCGACGGACTGGGACTGATGAATGAGGTGGTGCGCACACAGCTGACGGTTTATTTCCGAGGCAAAGAGAACGACACAACCTATGTGGGTAGTAAAACCTTTACTGGAACGGAAGAGGTGCTCCAAACCACTTGTATCACCAACGACAAGAAGACGGTGGCTCGTTTGGCTGCCGACAATAGTTGTACCTACTTGAAGACACCAGCTGGAATCTTTACTGAAGTGACACTGCCCGTCGACGACATCAAACTCAACCACGAGAATGATACGCTCACCTCGGCCAAGATTGTATTCAACAAGATGAACGCCCAGAGTAGTCTTAGCGACGAATTGCTACAAGAACCCACGCAGCTGCTGATGGTGGAAAAGGACAGCCTGAACGCATTCTTCGAAAACTTGGATGTGGCCGACAATAAAACGTCCTATTTAGCCACGTATAGTAGCACAAAGAACACCTATACCTATAGCAACATTTCCAACCTCATCAACCACCTCTATCTGAAGAGGAAGAACGGCGGCAGCAACTATGTTGCCACACATCCGAACTGGAACAAGGTGGTGTTAGTGCCTGTCAAAACGGTGACGACAACGTCCAGCTCGTATTACACGAGCACGACGACCATCACAGGCATCAACAACGAGATGTCGCTGACCAGTGTTCGCTTGGTGGGAGGCAGCGAGAATGCTCATGCTCCCATCCATATCACCGTAATTTACAGCAAAAATCAGTAGGTCTCGCCATGGCCGATAATTTCTTAGAAAGGCATTCAGAAGAGTATGAAGCCCACAAGGCGGCTTTCCTTCGCAAGAAGAAGCATCTGCCTAAAGTCTCGCGTCCAGCTATTCAAAGGCCGGACGACGAGGCTTTGTAATTGTCTATGAAACTCGTATTGGTCAGACACACCAGTGTCAATGTGCCACCTGGCACGTGCTACGGACAGACCGATGTCGGTGTGGCTAATACGTTTGAACAGGAAGCGTTGCAGACGAAAGCGACGCTGGATGCCTTATGGGAAACGGAGCGTCCCGATGCAGCTTTCACCTCGCCCCTCACTCGGGCGCGACTGTTAGCTGTCTATTGCGGTTTTGCCGATGCGACAGCTGACAGCCGACTGTTAGAGATGAACATGGGAGACTGGGAGATGAAACGCTACGACGACATCACCGATCCGTATCTGCAACAATGGTACGATGATTACCTGCATCTGCCTACACCCCACGGTGAGAGTTTCCCTATACAATGCGAACGGGTGGCCACATTCCTTGACGAATTGAAGGCCTGTGACCACCGTTGCGTGGTTGTCTTTACCCATGCTGGGGTAATTGCTGCTGCCATGGTCTATGCTCAACGCTACTCACCGCAGGAAGTCTGGCAGCATCCTGTCCCCTATGGTAGTGTGGAGGTGTTGGAACTTACTTGACTCTGATGGCACTCACCGAATAGGGCGGCAGCGTTATCGTGTTGCCATTGACTTTTGTGCCAATCATGTTGTCACCATTGACTTTCATGGCAGCCGTGCTACCGAAAAGCTTGACTTTCTGATCCGTAGGCTGTCCATAGAAGCCCTGCACCTCACTAACGTTGAGCGTTAAGCCAGAAACATCCAGTGATACGGAAGAGGGCAGTGCATTCACGAGTTTCAGCACTGTCTCATTGCTCGCAGTCTTCACTACACTCACGGCTACGCGATTCTGTGGGGCTTTACCAACAAGAAGTTGTGACTCGATAAAGCTGACCCCATCGTTGACGGAGAACAACTGCTGGGTGTAGTAGCTGGGTGTGAGCATGATGTCTGTATTACTGAAATAAATCAGGTCAGGATTCCAGTTATGGTGACCTTCCTTGCACAGCAGTGGTGCATAGCTCGTCATAGCCACCACATCGGCATTGCGTTCGATGTGACACAGATGCATCGCCTCAACGAGTGCCGACTCCATCGTACGAGTGCGCGAGGCCCATTCACCGAGATACACTTTCGGGGCTTTACGGTCGTAGTTGTCGTAGTAGTCCTGATGGTTCATAAACCACCCTGTGGACTCATAGTAATGCTCGTCCACCATGTCGATCACATCCGCATGAGACTTTGCAAATTTCCAACCTTCGATATAGTCAGCAGAGGGAGCATGGAAGGGGCCTACCGTGCCGCAGACGATAATCTCTGGATATTTCTTCTTGATGGCCTGACAAATCATCAGATAGCGTTCCTCAAAGGTGGTGGAGATGATGTCTTCATTGCCAATACCCACATATTTCAGATTGAACGGCGCAGGATGTCCAGCCTCGGCACGCATCTTCGCCCATTGGCTTGTGGCAGGGTCGCCATTGGCCCATTCTATCATGTCGAGAATCTCTTGACAATAGGCGGGCATCTGTTCCATAGGAATACCACCCTGTTGCCCACCATATCCTTCTGCATTAACCCCTGAATTTTGGCACGGCACACCCGCTGCTAATACAGGCAACGGCTCTGCACCAATGTCCTCGCAGAACTGGAAATACTCGTAGAAGCCGAGTCCGCGTGTCTGATGGTAGTTCCAGATGTTCTTGTCTGGCACACGGTCTTGCCACGAACCGATGGTATGATTCCAGTGATAGATATTTTCGATGCCGTCACCGTGGCTCATGCAGCCGCCTGGAAACCTTACGAACTTCGGTTGCAGGTCAGCAATCACCTGCGCCAGGTCCTTGCGTAACCCGTGCCCCTTGAAGGTGTCGTGCGGAAATAAGGAAATCATGTCGAGTGCCACCTTCGTGTTCTTCTTGCCTACTAACATCAGTTGGCACTTCACGATGCTGTCGCCGTATTGTTTTACACGTTTTTTATTGGCTGTGTTGAGCGACAAGGTGTAGCGTTGCCACTGGTTGTCCGCCACCTTCAGCTTTCCTTCCGCCATCACGAAGCCGTCTTCGCTGACCAAGGCCACGGAGAGCGATTGGCTACCACCCTCTGTCAACCGAGCATAGAGTGAGAAATCGTATTGTGCTCCACGGTCGCATATGCCGTCCCAGCCTTCGTTGTACAGCGTATCAGCGGCGATGACCACATAGTGAGGATTGTTCGCGCTGAGCGGTTGGCCTGTTGCGATGGTGAGAGGTGCACTGCATTTCCATGCCGTTGTAGCGTGCCATCCCTTATGGTCAGCAGCGGTGTATTCGAAATCTCGATTCTGCACCAGTTCTGCGTAGAGTCCGCCATCGGCTGCATAGCTGATGTCCTCGAAGAAGATTCCCACGAGTTTATCCGAAATAGCCTTGCTCTTCGAGGGGGATACGCGAAGCGAGGCCTTGACCACCTGAGGAAGGTTCTTAAAGCGTTCCGCGTCGTCGCGCATCGTCTCTTGATTCTTCTTTGCCTCGTCTGCCAACGTCTTGAAATACGCTCTTATCTGGTTGAGATAATCCTTCGAGACCTCAAACAGATTGCCGTCCACGAGTGTGCCGTCTATGGTTGCCGTGTCTGGCGTCCATTCCTCCATAGCATTTCCTGTAGCCACCTCTTTGAACTGTCGGAAATCAGCCGATGCTTCAACGTGCAGCATACCCTGTTTGGACTTCATGTAGAGATCAAACGAGCCGTCTGCTTTTTGTTTGATGACTGGCTTTGCCACGCCTTGTATCGAAATTTTGGGGTAGTCTTGTGGTCGCCATGTCATGAGGTCGTCACTATAGGCTGCTGCAAAGCATGGTGCATAGTCGTTTACAGCCCATACCGCTCTCCAAGTGCCGTCTGTGGCTCGCAAAACGAAGGGGTTGTACATCCGCTTCTCCGACCCCCATCGGGAATAGTCGGAAGAACACAGCTGTCCGATGTGCTCCCAATGGTTTTTCCCGTTGAGGAAAGCCACATGAAGTCCAGCTTTGTCGTCTGGTGAGTACACGAAAATCTGACACGCGTCATTCTTTTCTGCTGCCATCAACGGGCGAGACTGTCGCTGCGCTAGTGTTCCGACTGCCATGAGCAGCAAGACTGCCGCGCAAAATACGCTTCTTTTCATTCGGTTATTTCTTATTGGTGATTATCTTCATACCCTCCTCTACGGCTTGCATATTGAGGGGAATCATCGCATGGTGGCGTTCTGGCAGCGACTTGTAGAGTGCTTTGTTCAGTCCGTCGGTGCTCACCACCGGGCAGACTCCGAGCAATGCTCCGAGCACAATCATGTTGAACACCTTAGCGTTCTTCATCTCCGCCGCTTTGTCCATGGCATCCACGCGAAACACCTCGATATCGTTGCGTGTAGGTGGATTGACGATGCCAAAGCCGTCGTAGATTAAGAGTCCACCCGGCTTCACCTTGCTCTCAAACTTATCGAGCGAGGGTTGGTTGAGCACGATGGCCACGTCGAATCGGCTCAATATGGGTGAGCTGATGCGTTCGTCGCTCACAATGACTGTTACGTTGGCCGTTCCACCGCGCTGTTCGGGGCCGTATGCTGGCATCCATGTCACCTCTTTATTGTCCATCAGTCCCGAGTACGCCAGTATTTTGCCCATAGAGAGCACGCCTTGACCTCCGAAACCAGATATGATGATTTCTTTTTTCATAGCCTTGTTCCTTTTTGTTCTGTTTTGCTTTTTGACTAAAGTCCCGTTGTGTTTCTGCTTGCTTTTGACTAAAGTCCCGTTGTGTCTTTGAGGTCGCCTTTTGGATAGTATTTGAACATGTGTTCCTCCATCCATTCGTTGGCGGCTTTTGGTGACATTTTCCATCCGCTGTTGCAGGTTGACACTATCTCTACGAGACAGCTGCCTTTGCCGGCCATTGATGCTTCGAAGGCCTTGCGGATGGCTTTCTTTGCACTGCGGATGGCTGCTACGCTTTGCACGCTTTGTCGCGTCACATAGCATGTGCCCTCCAGTGTCGAGGCAATCTCTGTGATGTGGAGGGGATAGCCGTGGAGGTCGGCCTGTCGTCCATAGGGACAGGTAGAGGTTTTCATGCCCATCAGTGTGGTTGGTGCCATCTGTCCGCCCGTCATTCCGTAGATAGCGTTGTTGATGAAGATGATGGCGATGTGCTCCCCACGGTTCAGTGCGTGTATGGTCTCGCAGGTGCCAATGCAGGCCAAGTCGCCGTCGCCTTGATAGGTGAACACGAGGCGATCTGGCCACAGTCGTTTGATGGCCGTAGCCACAGCAGGAGCGCGCCCGTGAGCTGCTTCTTGCCAGTCGATGTCTAGATAGTTATAAGCGAAGACGGCACATCCCACGGGCGATACGCCTACGGTTTTCTCTGCCATTCCCATTTCTTCGATGACCTCAGCCACCAGTTTATGCACCACACCATGCGAACACCCTGGACAGTAGTGCATGTGGTTGTCGTTCATTAGGGTGGGTTTCTGATATATCAGGTTCTCAGGTTTGATGATTTCGTTCTCCATAGTGTTACCTCATCTTTTTTATTGCTTCAACGATTTCTTCTGGTTCTGGAACAATTCCGCCCAAGCGTCCAAAGTGGCTAACGGAGATGCTTCCGTTGATGGCCAGACGGACATCTTGCACCATCTGTCCGGCATTGATTTCTACGACGAGTACGCCTTTCTTGCCTTGTGCCACCTTGGCGATGGCTTCTGAGGGGAACGGCCACAGCGTGATGGGGCGAATCAGTCCGACTTTGAGTCCTTCTTCGCGCGCCATTTCCATCGCTTTCTGTGTCAGTCGTGCTGCACTGCCGAAGGCCACTACGATGAAGTCGGCATCGTCGCACTGTATGGTTTCGTAACGCACTTCTTTTTCCTGGATGGTGCGGTATTTCTCTTGCAAGTGCAGGTTTCGTTGCTCCATGGCTTCGGGTTTGAGTTCGAGCGAGGTGATGATATTTGGCTTGCGCCCTTTGGTGCGCCCGGTGGTGGCCCAAGGACACTCTTTGATGACCTCCTCTTCCGTGCGTCGCGGCTTGATGGGTGGTAGCACTACTTTTTCCATCATCTGTCCGATGACGCCGTCGGCCAGTATCATGGCTGGATTGCGGTATTTGAAAGCCAAGGTGAACGCGAGGTCTACGAAGTCAGCCATTTCCTGCACGCTGGCTGGTGCCAACACGATGGTGTTATAGTCACCATTGCCTCCGCCTCGGGTGGCTTGGAAATAGTCGCCTTGCGAGGGCTGTATGGTGCCCAGTCCAGGGCCTCCGCGCTGCACGTTGATGAACACGCCTGGGAGTTCTGCACCTGCCATATAGGTGATGCCTTCTTGCATGAGTGCGATACCTGGTGAGGACGACGAGGTGAGCACGCGTTTTCCTGCGGCTGCTCCACCGTAGATCATGTTGATGGATGCCACTTCGCTCTCCGCCTGTAGCACCACCATACCGGTGGTTTCCCAGGGCTTCAGCTCGGCCAGTGTCTCGATGACTTCGCTCTGTGGCGTGATGGGGTATCCGAAATAGCCGTCAGCCCCGCATCGGATGGCAGCATGGGCCAGTGCCTCGTTGCCTTTCATGAGTGTTACTTCCTGTTCTGCCATAGTTTTATTCCTCCATTTTTTTTCTGTAGACCGTGATACATCCGTCTGGACAAACGATGGCACACGAGGTGCATCCAGTACATTTGCCTGTTTGTGCTGGCTCCACGTAGGGATAGCCGTGCACATTGACTCGGTTGGCCAACACAATGACACCTTGCGGACAGGCACTGACGCACAATGCGCAGCCCTTGCAGCGGTCGGTGTCGACCACGATTGCTCCTTTTACCTTTGCCATAATGTTTTGTTTTTTATGGGTTATACGCGTCTTTATGATAATAGTTCAAGATATCGTCAAGCATTTGCTTGGCTGCTGCAGCTGGACTGTCGGGGTCGAGTTCTGTGGCTTGCAGATAGTTGTTGATGGCGGCCTGCCAGTTGCCTTGTCTGCGATAGGCGTTGCCTTGCTCGTAATAGTCCTGAGCGGTCATTTTTTTGTCGGTTTCCTTCCTTATTTATAGTATTCTTTCTTGCTGGCGGCCAGTGTGTTCTTCATCAGCGAGCAGATGGTCATGGGACCCACGCCTCCAGGGACGGGTGTGATGAAGGAGCATTTCGGTGCGACCTCGTCGAACTTGACATCGCCGTTGAGTCGGAAACCACTCTTCTTTGTGGCATCGGCCACGCGTGTTGTTCCCACGTCGATGATGACTGCTCTAGGCTTCACCATGTCGGCTGTGACAAAGTCTGGGCGGCCGATGGCTGCGATGATGATGTCGGCCTGTTGGCACGCTGCCTTGAGGTTTGCAGAATGGGAGTGGCAAACGGTGACGGTGGCATCGCCATATTGTTTCTGCATCATGAGTTGTGCCATGGGTTTCCCGACGATGTTACTGCGCCCTAATACAACGCAATTCTTACCATTGGTTGGGATGTTGTAGCGTTTGAGGAGGGTGAGAATGCCTAATGGTGTGGCGGAGATGAAGCAGGGGAGGCCGATGGCCATGCGCCCTACGTTGATGGGATGGAAACCGTCTACGTCCTTGCGATAGTCGATGGTTTCGATGACCTTCTG
Source organism: Bacteroidaceae bacterium (assembly GCA_963588695.1). GTDB lineage: Bacteria > Bacteroidota > Bacteroidia > Bacteroidales > Bacteroidaceae > Prevotella. The sequence goes on from CAVAIX010000001.1 coordinate 11,593, forward strand.
CTCATCAATGTGCCGGGGCAGTGGCAGCTGCACGATGAAGCCGTCGACGTCTGCATCCTTGTTCAGCCGTTCTACGCAGCTCAGGAGTTCCTCCTCGGTGACATCGTCCTCATAGCGTATCAGTGTCGATTTGAAGCCGCAGGCTTCGCAGGCCAGCACCTTGTTCTTCACGTAAGTCTCTGAGCCACCATCGTGACCCACTAACACCGCTGCCAAATGGGGTTGTTTGCCGCCTTCTGCCACGATGTTCTTCACTTCTTCAGCTATCTCGGCCTTGATGGCCGCTGCGGTAGCCTTGCCGTCTATCAGTTGCATCTCTCGTGTATGTGTTTATTTCGTTTAGTGTCTCATGTGTCGCATGGCGTTGGCCATCTGCATCATCTTTGAACTGCCGCTGCCCGCCATCATCTTCATCACCTTTCGTGTCTGGTCGAACTGCTTGAGCAGTCGGTTCACCTCTTCTATCTTCGTGCCGCTGCCCTTGGCGATACGCTGTCTGCGACTTTGGTTGATGAGGTCGGGGTTGGCGCGCTCTTTGGGAGTCATGGACTGTATGATGGCCTCGATGCCCTTGAAGGCGTTGTCGTCGATGTCAATGTCTTTGATGGCCTTGCCCACGCCAGGTATCATGCCTGCCAGATCTTTGATGTTTCCCATCTTCTTGATTTGCTGGATCTGCCCCATGAAGTCGTTGAAGTCGAACTTATTCTTGCGGATTTTTTTCTCCAGCTCGCGCGCTTTCTGCTCGTCAAACTGCTCCTGTGCGCGCTCCACGAGTGATACGATGTCACCCATGCCGAGAATGCGGTCGGCCATGCGCTCGGGATGGAACACGTCTATGGCTTCCATCTTCTCGCCCGTTCCCACGAACTTAATGGGCTTGCTGACGACGGTGCGGATGGAGAGGGCGGCACCACCGCGTGTATCGCCATCGAGCTTTGTCAGTACTACGCCGTCGAAGTCCAGTCGGTCGTTGAATTCCTTTGCCGTGTTTACGGCATCCTGTCCCGTCATGGCATCTACGACGAAGAGTGTTTCGTCGGGCTGAACGGCTTCTTTCAGCTGGGATATCTCGTCCATCATCTCTTCGTCCACGGCCAGTCGGCCTGCGGTGTCGACGATGACGACGTTATAGTTCTTAGCCTTGGCTTCATGGATGGCGTGGCGCGCTATCTCTACCACGTCCGTGTTTCCTAGTTCGGAATAGACGGGCACTCCGATGCCTTCGCCCACCATGTGTAGTTGCTGAATGGCGGCGGGGCGATAGACGTCGCAGGCCACGAGCAGTGGACTCTTGTGCTGTTTGTTTTTTAGCATGTTGGCCAACTTACCGCTGAACGTCGTTTTACCCGAGCCTTGCAGGCCTGACATGAGGATGACGGCGGGGCGGCTTTCCAAGGCTAAATCCACGGCTTGTCCACCCATCAGTGCGGCCAACTCGTCGTGTACAATCTTGACCATCAACTGTCCAGGTTTCACGGCTGTCAGCACGTTCATGCCCATCGCCTTCTGCTTCACTGTGTCTGTGAAGTTTTTGGCCACTTTGTAGTTCACATCGGCATCCAACAGGGCGCGTCGCACATCTTTAAGTGTTTCAGCCACATTGATTTCGGTGATTTTTCCTTCACCCTTCAGTATCTTGAACGAGCGTTCAAGTCTTTCGCTTAGGTTCTCAAACATATCGTCTCATTATTTTCTTGCCTGCAAAGGTACGAATAAGCGAGCGAAACGCAAAAAGAAAATGTGTTTTCTTTTTGCGTTTTCGAGCGTTTCCGAGCGTGAGTATCACGCAACAATACTCGATAGCCGCTGTTTTCGTTTTATGGGTAACCTTAACTATACACTTGTGCTTCGCATGTCCCTCGCAGTACGGACAGGGCGTTGAGTGCCAGCGCCTCCATCTCGTTTTCTCCGGGGAAGCAGTAGACAGGGGCGAGGTAGCTGATGCGGCGGCGCAGTTCGCTGGTGATGTAGTCGCTGTGAGCCATACCGCCTGTCAGCAGGATGGCATCGATGTTGCCGCAGAACACGGCGCCCTCAGCGGCAATCTGCTTGGCGGTGTGGTAGAGCATGGCATCGGTGACCAACCGAGCGTGTTCGTCGCCGTTCTTGATGCGCTCCAGTATCTCCTTCATGTTGTTGGTGCCGAGGTGGGCAGTCAGTCCTGCCTGGCCAGCGATGCGTTTAAGTAGTTGCTTTTCGGTGTACTTTCTACTGAAGCACAGGCGGATGAGGTCAGCAGCGGGCAGAGAGCCTGCGCGCTCTGGAGAAAACGGTCCTTCACCGTCCAGGGCATTGTTCGTGTCAATGGCCTTACCGTGTTCGTGGGCGGCCACGGAGATGCCGCCGCCTAAGTGGCAGATGATAAGGTTGAGGTCTTCATAGTTTTTTCCAATGCCTCGCGCATAGCGACGGGCAATGGCGCGCTGGTTGAGGGCGTGCCAGATGCAGATGCGATCCATGAGTGGACTGCCACTGATGCGCGCCAACGGGGACAATTCGTCAACCACGCCGGGGTCAGCGATGAATGCACGGCAGTGAGGGATGGTGGCGGCTATCTCGTGGGCAATCAGACAGCCGAGATTGCAGGCGTGGTTGTGCATGACGCAACCGCGCAGCGTGTCGTCGATCATGCGGTCGTTGATCTCGTAGACACCGCCTGCAATGGGCTTGACCAGTCCGCCTCTTCCGATGACGGCATCGAACTGGAGGGGGATGTTGGCGCGTTCCAGTTCCTGAATGACGAGGTTGCGCCGGAAGTCTTGTTGCTCGGTGATGTTGTCGAAGGGTGCGAGGTCTTCGGCAGAATGGGCGATGCTGTGGAGGAGGATGGGCTTTTCGTCGTCATAGACGGCCATTTTGGTGGATGTTGAACCCGGATTGATGACAAGGATACGCATAGGATAGGAGGTTTAGTAGTTAAGACTGGAGATGGCGAGGAGCACGCTGTTGAACTTAGCTTCAGCGGAGTCGCCGCGCGACGGAACGACCACGGGATGGGACGTGCCGCAGAGCATGCCAGCCGTGTGTGCACCAGCAAAGAGGGTCATGGACTTGTAGAAGGCATTGCCAGCTTCGATGTCGGGTAGAATGAGCACATCGCTGTCGCCCATCAGCGGCGACTTGATGCCTTTTGCTTGTAGGGCGTGCAGGGAACAGGCCGTCTTCACGTCAAGCGGTCCGTCAATGATGCAGTGACCGAAACTACCGTCGCGCCCCATTTGGCAGATGTCTTTGTAGCCGTCGACAAACGGGAACTGCTTGCCGGGCTTCTCGGAGCAGTGGATGAGGGCGACGCGTGGCTGGGCGATGCCAGTGGCGTGGCACACGTCAATGGCGTAACGCACCTGTTCAATGCGTTGCTCGTGAGTGGGATAGGGAATAACGGCCGCGTCGCTAAAGAACAGCATCTTGTGGTAGGTGGGAATTTCCGCTAAGGCAAGGTGGGTCAGGGTGCGCCCTTTCGGCAGCAGACCGTGTTCCTTGTCGAGCACAGCGCGCAGGAGGCGGTCGGTGCCGATTAGTCCCTTCATCAGGATGTCGGCCTCGCCGCTCCGCACCATTTCCACGGCACGGGCAGCGGCTTCCTCTGGCGTTTCGCCGTCCACATAGACTGGCTCTGCCAGTCCGAGTTGTTTACTGCGGTCTAAGGCCGAAAGGGTGGCTTTGTCGTAGACGCACACCGTAGCAATGCGGCAACGCGTGTGGCGTTGCTGTAGTTGCTCTTGGAGTTCTTGAAAGGTTCTGAACATATAGATAGGCTTTAGTAGTTGGTTGTTGCGTGGGTTCGATCTGTGTTACTGTAGGCTTTGTCGATACCATTCGAAGAGCTTCCGTACACCATCTTCGATCTCCACCCGATGAGTCCATCCCAGTGCGTGGAGCTTGGATACGTCAATGAGCTTGCGCATGGTGCCGTCGGGCTTGGAGGTATCGAAGACTATCTCGCCCGTGAAGCCGACGGCTTTCTTCACTAATTCTGAGAGCTCGCGGATGGTGAGTTCCTTGCCCGTACCCACGTTGATATGGCAGTTGCGGATTTCACCGAGCGAAGGGATGGCTCCGCCGCGCCCCTCTGAGTTGTTGCGGTCGACAGCACCGTCGGCCTTTGCGCCAAGAAACACCGATGAGTACTGTTCGATGCCGATGATGTCTTTGAAGTCGACGTTCAGGAGCACGTGGACGCTGGCATCCGCCATGTCTTCACTCCACAGGAATTCGCGGAGTGGACGGCCTGTGCCCCACAGCACCACTTTGTTGTCGTAGATGCCGTAGAAGGCGAGTGCTTGCAGGATGCGCTCTCGGCTGTTGCTGCCGTCCACGTTGCCACCGCCGACGAGGGCGCGGAGCTTGTCTGTGGGGTTGACAGGGCGCTTGTCCATGTCTGTCGCAATGCTCTTCCAGTCGCCTTCATGGATGAGTTTGGCCAAATAGATTTTGCGCATCATGGCCGGCATTACGTGGCTGTTTTCTAGGTGGAAATTGTCGTTAGGACCATATAGGTTGGTGGGCATCACGGCGATGTAGTTGGTGCCGTACTGCAGGTTGTAGCTCTCGCACATTTTCAGTCCAGCAATCTTCGCGATGGCGTATTCCTCGTTCGTATATTCTAATGGCGACGTGAGCAGCGCATCTTCCTTCATGGGTTGCGGCGCATTTTTTGGGTAGATGCAGGTGGAACCTAAGAAGAGCAGTTTCTTTACCTGATGGGTATAGGCTTCGCTGATGACGTTGCACTGTATCTTCATGTTCTGCATGATGAAGTCGGCACGGTAGAGCGAGTTGGCCATGATTCCACCGACGAAGGCGGCTGCCAGTATCACGGCATCGGGGTGCTCCTCGTCGAAGAATTGCTTGACGGCCTGCAGGTCGGTGAGGTCGAGCTCCCGATGACTGCGTCCTACAAGGTTGTGGTAGCCCCGCTGCTTGAGGTTGTTCCAGATGGCTGAGCCGACCAGTCCGTGGTGGCCAGCCACATAGATTTTACTGTCTTTTTTCAACATCTTTATTCTGGCATTTGTGCTTTGAGGAAGAGTTTCTTGACGAAAGTCATATCGTGGCGTACCATGATGTGGACAAGTTCTTCAAAGGAGGTCTTCCGGGGGTTCCAGCCCAGTGTGTTCTTGGCCTTGGCAGGGTTGCCGAGCAGTTGATCCACCTCTGCTGGACGGAAATATTTCGGGTCGACTTCCACAAGCACCTTGCCCGTCTTCTTGTCGATGCCCTGTTCGTCCAGTCCGTCACCGCGCCACTCCAGTTCGATGCCTGCTTCGCTGAAGGCCAGTGTGGCAAACTCGCGCACGGTGTGGTATTCACCCGTGGCAATGACGAAATCGTCGGGTTGGGGCTGCTGGAGGATGAGCCACATACATTCCACATAGTCCTTGGCGTAACCCCAGTCGCGCAGTGAGTTGAGGTTGCCCAAATATAGCTTGTCTTGATATCCCTGTGCGATGCGTGCTGCTGCGAGTGTGATTTTGCGTGTCACGAAGGTTTCGCCGCGGCGTTCGCTTTCGTGGTTGAAGAGGATGCCGTTGCAGCAGTACATATCGTACGACTCGCGGTAGTTCTTCATGATCCAGTAACCATAGAGTTTGGCCACGGAGTAGGGCGAACGCGGATAGAACGGAGTAGTTTCGCTCTGCGGCACTTCCTGCACCTTGCCGAAGAGCTCGGAAGTGGAGGCTTGATAGATGCGGCAGCTCTTGTCCAGTCCGCAGATGCGCACGGCTTCTAACAGACGGAGCACACCAGTGGCGTCCACGTCAGCCGTGTATTCTGGCACATCGAACGATACCTTCACGTGACTTTGTGCTGCGAGGTTGTATATCTCTGTGGGTTTGGTCTCACCGATGATGCGGATGAGTGAGGAGGAGTCCGTCATGTCTGCCCAGTGGAGGTTTATCAAGCGTTTCTTCTTCATGTCGCGCACCCATTCATCGAGGTAGAGGTGTTCTATCCTGCCTGTGTTGAACGACGATGAGCGGCGCAACAGTCCGTGGACTTCATAGCCCTTGTCGATGAGAAACTCGGCGAGGTACGAACCATCCTGTCCAGTGATTCCAGTGATGAGTGCTACTTTTCTGTTTTCCATATTTATCTTGTTGTTGTTTTTGTGAATATTCTTGTTGTTTAGTCCTGTTCCGAGAATTGCTTGATGCGCTGTTCTTCCGAGAGTTTGCAGATGAGTAGCGTGCCGTCGTGTTCGGCTACGATGTATCCGTCCAGTCCCTGCACCACTACTTTCTGCTCCTGGGCAGTGTGGATGATGCAGTTGTGCGACTCTACGAGGGTGATGTTGTTGCCGATGCAGGCGTTGCCGTAGATGTCCTTCTTGGACTGTTGTTGAAGTGAACCCCAAGTACCGAGGTCGCTCCATCCGAAGTCTGCTGGGCACACGAAGATTTCCTCGGCCTTCTCCATGATGGCATAGTCGACGGATATGTTCTCACATTCTGGGAACACGCGGTCAATCTCCTCCTGTTCCTGCGCAGTTCCGTAGATGGGTAGCAGGGTCTCGAAGAGTTTGGAGAGCGTGGGCTGGTAGACGCGGAAGGCGTTGACGATGGTGGAGACGTTCCATACGAAGATGCCAGAGTTCCAAAAGTAGTAGTTCTTCTTGATGTACTGCTTGGCGGTCTCCAGGTCGGGCTTCTCGCGGAAGGAGTCCACACGGAATATCTCCTTGTTGCGCAGCGAACTGCTGGAGAGGTCGGCTTGTATGTAGCCGTACCCAGTCTCGGGGCGCGTGGGCTTCATGCCCAAGGTGACAATAGCGTCGCTGTCGGCCGTGAAGTCTAGACATTCGCTGATGACGCGGCGGAACTCAACGGGGTCGGTGACTATATGGTCGCTGGGGGTCACTACGATGTTGGCCTTAGCGTCGCAGGCCTTGATGCGCCAACTGACGTATGCGATACAGGGGGCGGTGTTGCGGCGGCACGGTTCGCAGAGGATGTGGCTGGCCGGCAGATCGGGCAGTTGTTCCTGCACCATGTGGACGTATTTTCGATTGGTCACCACCCACACGTTTTCGTGGGGTACAACGCTCGCAAAGCGGTCTTTGGTGAGTTGTAGAAGCGAGCGCCCGACGCCCAGCACGTCGATGAACTGCTTGGGAGTCTCTACGGTGCTCATGGGCCAGAACCGGCTACCCACGCCGCCTGCCATGATGACCAGATGGTTGCTGTTGTTTGCCATATTGTTGTTATATACGTTGTTGATTCTTTATTCTTCTGATGAGTGCACGCATGGCGAAATAGCCTGTGGCGAGCACGACGAGCGCTACGATGCCGAGCTTGATGTATTCGGCATATTCGGCAATCTTGTCGTTGAGTTGTTCGGCGGGCACGATGCGGTGGAGATACCAGCCCAGCAGGGCGAGGATGGCGTGCCAGACTCCAGCTCCGATGGTGGTGTAGAGCAGAAATTTCCAGTAGTTCATCTTGGCGAGACCAGCAGGGATTGAGATGAGGTGGCGGATGCCAGGGATGAGTCGCCCGGTCAATGTAGCCACGATGCCGTGGCGGTCGAAGTAGCGTTCGCTCCTCTCCACTTTCTCTTGGTTGAGCAGACACATCTTCCCCCATTTGCTGTTGGCAAACCGATAGATGACTGGGCGTCCGACGTAGTAGGCCACCAAGTAGTTGATGGAAGCACCACAGTCTGCACCAATCGTGGCCACGAGGATGACTAAGAATACATCTAAATTGCCACTGGCTGCGTAATAGGCTGCGGGAGTTACCACGAACTCAGAGGGCACGGGAACGACAGTGCTCTCGAGTAGCATGAGGAAGAATATTGTGCCATAGTTGAGGTTGGCGAGGAGTGAGGTGATGAAGTTCACGGCTGGTTTGTATTATGAATGCGTTGATAGGCGAAGTGGTAATAGTCCTTTGCGGCTAAGTCCTCGGGGAAATAGCTGCCGAGCACGGCACGTAGTTCTGCTGGATTCCGTTCGGCGGCAAGGCGTAGATAATAGAGGAAGTCTTCCGTCTGGTGGAGCTGTAGACAGCAGAGTGCTAAGAGGGATATGCCCTGTGTGCATCGTTCGTCCATGACGGGCAACTTCTGTTTCAGTAGCGCAAGACATTTCTTGTAGCGCTGGCAATCGGTCAGTGAAACGGCAATGCGCACGAGGGTGTCCATGGGCGTTAGCGAGACCTCTAAGGCTTTGGTGAAGTAGCGGTCGGCCGCAGCATACTGCTTGTCAATCTGCAGGATGTGCGCTTTGGCCACGTAGATGTCGGCCTTGTCGACACCGCGTTTCTCTGCCGCTTTTAATAGCAGTTTGGCTGCATCGACGTTTCCCAGTGCACCGTGACACAAGGCCATTTGGTGGTAGATGGAACCGGCAGTGCGTAGGGCTTCCTCGCTGTTTTTTAGAGCATTGTGCAAACACATTAAGGTTCCCTCAAAGTCGTCGAGATTGATGAGGCAGGTGGCGAGATGGATGTAGAAGGTGCACTCGGACGGCTGTTGCTTGATGGCCATCTTGAGGAACTCGGCAGCCTGTTGCCAGTTCTCTAACTCCATCAGAGCCGTGCCCTTGATGGCCAGTGCCGCGGGGTCATCGGGGTCGATGGCAATGGCGTATTCGCTGCTCGTGATGGCCGCTTCTGTCTTGTGTTGCGCGAGTTGTGCGTCGGCCAGCATCTTCCAGTACCTCTTCTCAAAGGGATATTGGTCTGTGAGTTGGTTGAAGATCTCTTCACTCTCCCCCAGTCGCCCGATCCCGTAGAGTGTCCGTCCTAATAGGTCGTAATAGTCACCGTCCTTGTCGCCATTGTATTTCATGAGCCAGGCGTGGCACTTTCCATACTCCCCGTAGTCGAGATACAGGTTGACAATGTCCTTGATGAACCATTCGTAGTCGTTAATTTGCAAGTCGTCGTAGTAGGCGGTGAAGAGTTTGTCGGCCTCTTCTGTCTTGTACTGATATAGGAGCAGTTCCGCCTTGATGTAGAGATAGTCGGGGTCGTTTTTCTCCACAATCATGTCGACGTAATGTTGTGCTTCACTCAAACAGTCGTTCTGCAGGGCGTTCCGCGCCATGAACACGTTGGGCAGGGTTTCGTGCGGAAATAGTGCAATGGCACTCTCCGCCACTGCAAGAGCCTCGTCCATGTGGTCAGTCATCCTGTAGTAGTCTGCAATGTCGATGAGGTCGTCAGCATCAAGAAAGGAAGGTATTCCTTTGGATACAGCCTCCTCGTAGGTCTTGAGCATTTGCCTAAACTCCGGGTCATTGAAGAACGCGTCGTCTGCTAAGAGCATTTTTCTTTTGTTCGAATGGTTATTTGTTTTTCTTAGCCCAGTTGTCCTTCAGTCCGACTGTCCGATTGAACACGAGGTGTTCGGCGGTCGAATCTTCGTCAAGCGTGAAATAACCGATGCGCTGGAACTGTAGGAAGTCACCGGGCTTCTTCTCTTCGAGGAATTGCTCTACATAGCAGTTGCGTAGTACGGTGAGCGATTCGGGGTTGAGCAATTCGCGGAAATCGCGTTCGTCGGCTCCAGGGTTCTCCACGGAGAACAAGCGATCGTAGAGTCTTACCTCGGCCTGAAGACAGTGATCAGCACTGACCCAGTGGAGTGTGCCTTTGACCTTACGATCGGCACCCACCATACCGCTGCGGCTCTCTGGGTCGTATTCGGCATAGATTTCCTCCACCTCTCCATTGGCGTTTTTCTTACAGCCAGTGCAGCTGACGATGTATGCATTCTTCAGTCGCACCTCTTTGCCTGGTGTCATGCGGAAGAATTTGTTGGGAGCATCTTCCATGAAGTCGTCGCGCTCAATCCACAACTCGCGGCTGAACGTGATGGTGTGTGTGCCGTCGGCTTCGTTCTCGGGGTTGTTGATGGCCACGAGTTCTTCGGTCTGTCCTTCTGGATAGTTGGTGATGATGAGTTTCACGGGGTTGAGCACCGCTGACACGCGGCAGGCCTTCCTGTTGAGGTCTTCGCGGACGGCAGCTTCGAGAAGCGCATAGTCGTTGAGCGCGTCAAACTTCGTGTATCCGATGGAGTCGATGAAGTTGCGTATGCTTTGTGCGGAATAGCCCCGGCGGCGCATACCGCAGACGGTGGGCATTCGTGGGTCGTCCCATCCGCTGACCAGAGCTTCGTCGACCAGTGCCTTGAGTTTACGCTTCGACATAACGGTGTAGGTGAGGTTGAGACGATTGAACTCAATCTGTCGCGGGCGGTAGTCGTACTGCTGCTCCTTTGCCTGAAGGAAGTCCACAAACTTGTCGTAGAGTGGACGGTGTGGCACAAACTCCAAGGTGCAGATGGAGTGGGTGACGCCTTCGAAATAGTCGCTCTGTCCGTGTGCGAAATCGTACATGGGGTAGGCGTGCCATTTCGTCCCCGTGCGGTGATGAGGAATATGGATGATGCGGTAGATGATGGGGTCGCGGAAGTGCATGTTTGGATTGGCCATATCGAGTTTGGCGCGCAACACCATCGAGCCTTCAATGGCCTCGGGCGTGTTCATCAGCTGGAACAGGCGGAGGTTCTCCTCCACTGGGCGGTCGCGGAACGGGCTGGCCTGTCCCGGCTGGGTCGGCGTGCCTTTCTGCTCGGCAATATGTTCCGAGGTTTGCTCGTCCACGTAGGCCAAACCTTTCTCGATGAGCCAGACGGCAAAGTCCCAAAGCTTATCGAAATAGTCGGACGCGTAGTAGACATTGCCCCACTGGAAACCGAGCCATTTGATGTCGTTCATGATGTTCTCGACGTACTCGGTGTTTTCCTTGGTAGGATTGGTGTCATCGAAACGGAGGTTGCACACCCCGTTGTATTTCTCCGCCACACCGAAGTCCATGCAGATGGCTTTGGCGTGTCCGATATGGATGTATCCGTTGGGTTCTGGTGGAAAGCGGGTCTGTATGCGTTTCCCGTTCTTACCTTCTGCGAGGTCACTCTCCACGATTTGCTCGACAAAGCTGATGCTTTTCTTTTCTTCGTTCTCTGGTGTGGTCTTCTCTTCTGTCATAATTAATGTTGAGTTTTCTGTATTGTGAGGCCAAAGGTACAAATAAGCGAGCGAAATACAAAAGAAAAAAGGAGTTTTTGTTTTTATTTCCTAAAAAATTTGCATGAATCAAAAAAAATACCTATCTTTGCAACGTTATCCTGAATACAATCTTTTTACCTTAAGAAAAGGCTAATACCAGTTAAAGATGCCCCGGCTGTGAAGTCGGGACATCTTCCGTTATGGGGGTGAAGGTATAGAAGAGCCGTTTTCAGAACTCCACATACGGTGCTAACCGACGCAGGTCGTTTTCGCTGAATTCAGATAGGAGACTCAAGTCCTGGAGTGACTGTATCTTGCCGTGCATCCTTCGGTAGTCGAGGATGGCCTTGGCTTGGTAGAAGTTGAGGTAGGGGTGGCGGCGGAGTCCGCTAAGCGTCAGTTGGTTGATTTTTAGTTTCTGTGTGGCGGTATTGCTTACCGTGAAGTATTTCTTGGCCTGTCGAGGGAAGTCCGTGATTTCGTCTAACTGATCCACGTTGACGTAACCGCCCAGCCACTCCTTGTAACGAAGAATCTCTCGGGCAAAGTAATAGCCGATGCCTGGCACTTTGCGCAGCGTTGCTTCGTCAGCGTTGTTGAGCACGATGCGCTGGTCTTCCGTTATCTTCCGTGGCCACGCCACGGTGTCGCGCGGTGGTTGAACCGTGTCGCGTCTAGAGCCAATTAACGTAGCGGCAGGCTGATAGTCTGGCGAGATGCGGATGTATGGCTCCAACCTCCGATAGTCCTTGACGGTCAGTCCATAGAGTTTTGCGAAATCTTCCTTCTTTCTGTAGATTCCCCCTCGCGCGCGATACTTATATATACTGCGCACCTGCCACGGGCGCAGTCCCAAACGAAGCAGTTGTGTGGAGTCGGCCGTGTTGGGGTCGAAGGCGAAAGTCTCTGGCTGCCGTTCGTCCGTCCGATAGTAGGGCTGTTGTCTTTCCTTCTGCAGAACTTTTTCCTGCGCTTGACCGTGTGCGTCTGGGCGCGGCTGGTGGTCTGCCGTCTGTGCATCATCGCTGAGTAGGAACAGCATCCCTAAGACGCAGATTCCTGCGATGAACAGTGTGATCAGTACGCGTCGGTCGTTGTAGGTCATGGACGAGTTTTTTTGTTTTGTCGATTAATAGGTACAAAAGTACGCCTTTTCCCCGAATATCGCTAAGAAAACGGTCTATTTTTTCGAAAAGTAACATTTTCGAGACCAGTTTTTACGGGAAACAAAAAGTTTGTTACATGGCGCAAAGTCGAAATGCAAAAAAGTGTGTACTTTTGCAACTGAATTTAACAGAGAATTCAGCAACCTAAAGCAAAATATCAAAACAAAAATGAAAGAACATGGTTAAACAAGTGTTGACAATGAAACGCTCGTTTGCTCTGGCAGCAATGCTACTGCTCTTCACCTTGGGCGCGTTTGCTCAATCTGGGGGGGCGATTGTTGTTAAGGGTACGATCGTGGACGGTTCCGGTGAGAGTCTCATCGGAGCCACAGTGAGAATCAAGGGAGATGCCAGTTCGGGTACGGTTTCCGACTTCGATGGCCATTTCTCTATCAATGTGCCGTCAGAGTCTTCCGTCCTGGAGATTTCCTACGTCGGTATGAACAGCAGAATGGTGAAAGTCGGCAAGCAGCGCAATCTGCGCATCGAGCTTTCCGACGACAACGCCCTCCAAGAGGTTATCGTTGTGGGCTATGGCCAGCAGAAAAAAGCCTCTGTGGTCGGTGCTATCACGCAGACCACAGGTGAGGTGCTTCAGCGTGCTGCAGGTATCACAGACATCGGTGCTGCCTTGACGGGTAATCTGCCAGGCGTGGTGACCACGGCCTCTACGGGTATGCCAGGTGAGGAGGAACCGCAGATAGTCATCCGTGGTGCCTCGTCGTGGAACAACAGTTCACCGCTTATATTAGTAGACGGTATCGAACGCCCTATGTCGAGTGTTGATATGCAGTCTGTTGCAACCATCTCTGTGCTGAAGGATGCATCTGCAACAGCCGTCTACGGTGTGAAGGGTGCTAACGGTGTTATTCTAATCACTACTAAGCGCGGTCAGGAAGGCAAGGCGCAGATCAGTGTTTCGGCCAATGCCATCATGAAGATTCCTTCGAAACTTCCAGACAAGTACGACTCTTATGATGCACTGATGGCGCGTAACACCGCCATCGAGCACGAGCTGAACCTCTCGCCGTCGAGTTTCGCATACGTGAAGCCCGTCAGTTTTATAGAGAACTACCGCAACCAAACCACGGTGGAGCAACGCGAACGCTATCCGAACGTGGATTGGCAGGATGCGTTGTTCAAGGACTACTGTATGTCGTACAATGCCAATCTGAATGTGGCAGGCGGTACCAAGTTCGTGAAATACTTTGCTGGTGTTGACTTCGTTTCGGAGGGCGACCTCTATAAGGATTTCGGAAACGGACGTCAGTACAAGACGGGTTACGACTACAACCGTGTGAATGTGCGCTCGAACCTCGATTTCAATATCACCAAGACCACCGTGTTCAAGGTGAATATTGCGGGTTCCAATGCCAAACGCACCACACCGTGGAGTAACACGGTGAATAGTGACTGGCAGATCTCCCAGCAGTGGTCGGGTGTCTACAACATCTCCCCTGACGCTTTCCTGCCCAAGTACAGCGATGGTTCTTGGGGCTATCTGCCTGGTTCTACCAATGTGACCAATGCCGCACAGACAGTGGCTCTCGGCGGAACGCAGGAGGTGACCACCACTCGCATCAATACCGACTTCGTGCTGGAGCAGAACCTCGACTTCATCACCAAGGGACTGTCCGCACGTGGTATGATCTCATGGGATAATGTCTTTGTGGAGAGTGGGAGAGGTATCAACGACCTGTACCATGATCCACAGTTGAAATGGATTGACCCCGAGACGGGTGCCGTCAACTACAAGCAGGCCTACGAGGCCTACGATCGCTTCGACTATGTTCGTGGTAACGAGTGGAGTACGCAGGGCGGCTCGGTGAATGACTGGTCTACCCAGCGCAACCTGAACTACCAGGTGCAGATGAACTGGGCGCGTTCGTTCGGCAAGCACGACGTGTCGGCCATGGGACTCTTCGGCCGTCAGGAATATGCGGTTGGCTCCATGATTCCCACCTACCGTGAGGACTGGGTGTTCCGTACCACCTATGCTTATGCCAACAGGTATTTCTTCGAGTATAACGGAGCTTACAACGGCTCGGAGAAGTTCTCCAGCGGCAACCGCTTTGCCTTCTTCAACTCTGGAGCCATCGGCTGGATGATTAGTGAGGAACCGTTTATGAAATGGCTGCGCGAAAAGCAAATTGTGGATATGCTGAAAATCCGTGCCTCGTATGGTGAAATCGGTGACGACAACGTCGGTGACCGCTTCCTCTATATGACCCAGTGGGCATACGGTGGCAACACCTCGATGGATGTGAATAATGGCACTTCGCCCTATACCTGGTATCGGGAGTCGAGTGTCGGCAACGAGAACGTGCACTGGGAAAAGGTGAGGAAGGTTAACTTCGGTCTTGACTACGGCCTGTTTGGCGGATTGTTGGCTGGTGCAGTCGAAATCTTCCACGACAAGCGTACCGACATTCTGGTGAATGGTTCGTCTCGTGCCGTACCGAGCTATTTCGGACAGCAGGCCGCTACCGCCAATCTGGGTGAGGTGTCCACTAATGGCTTTGAGGTGGAGATGCGCTTCAATAAGGTGTTCGCCAATAAGATGCGTCTGTGGGCTAACATGAGTATGACCCACGCCGTGAATGAAATCAAGGTGAAGGACGACGCGCCCCTGTTGCCAGCCTACCGCAAGGCTGCAGGCTACGCCATCGATCAGACACACGCCTATATAGATAAAGGTATGATGCAGACCTACGATGATCTCTACGGTTCACCGAAGCACGATTCCAACGATAACCAGAAGTTGCCAGGCGACTACTATATCGTAGACTTCAACGGTGACGGTGTGGTGGACAACGTGAATGACTACGTGCCCTACGGCTATACAGGTACGCCGCAGAACACTTACAATGCCACTATCGGCTTTGAATATAAGGGCTTCTCTTGTTTCGCTCAGTTCTATGGTGTGACCAACGTGACCCGCGACGTGACGATGATTAGTCTGTCCGACACCATGCTGGCCAACGTCTACAATCAGGGCACCTGGTGGAGCGATGACCACCTGGGAGCTGATGTGCTGACTCCGCGTTTCAACTCGAAACCTACTTACTACTATGGCACGCAATACCTCTGCGACGGCAGCTATATCCGTCTGAAGAACGTGGAGGTAGCCTACACCTTTACCCAGCCGTGGGTGAAGAAGTTGGGCGTGAAAGACCTGAAGGTGTTCGTCAGCGGCAACAACCTCTGGCTCTGGACCCGTATGCCAGACGACCGCGAATCGAACTTCTCCAGTTCTGGTGGTGCAACAGGTGCTTATCCTACCATGAAGCGTGTTAACTTCGGAATCAAATTCAACCTCTAAGACATAAGAACAGATTATTATGAAACGAATCATATATTCAATATTCGCAGTCGCGCTGCTGGGCGGTCTCGCTTCCTGCACAGACTATCTGGACAAGGAGCCTGATTCGACCGTGGGTGCCGACGAGGCCTTCAAGAACTTCACCAACTTCCAGGGATTCATCGAGGAGGTCTACAACTGTATTCCTAATAAGGAGTCTAACTACTGGTGCTGCACCTTCAACTGGGGTGAGGATGAACTGATGAACACTGGACTCGGCGACAGCCACGTCACGGCTCATTTCGACCTTGGCGACTATCGCCACTGGTACAGTGACAACCAAAGCTATCTGCACAGCAGTTCTTTGAGCAGCACTTCCACTGACAAATTCGCCCACTCGCTGGAGCATGCTTGGTACTGCATTCGCAAGATGAACATTGGACTGGAGAACCTCGACAAACTGGTGGATGCTACCACCGAGGAAAAGAACATCATCAAGGGACAACTGCTCTTCTTCCGCGCTTGGTGGCATCAGGAGCTGATGGTTTGGTTCGGCGGACTGCCCTATGTGGACTACTCCCTGCCTGCTGACCAGGTGCTCACCCTGCCGCGTCTGTCCTTCCAGGAGTGTGCCGAGCGGTGTGCTGAGGACTTCCGCCAGGCAGCCGACTTGTTGCCCAACGACTGGGATAATACGACCATCGGCAAAAAGACCTATGGAAAGAACGACCTGCGCATCACGAAGGTCTGCGCCTTGGGCTACATGGGAAAAGTGCTGCTCTGGGCTGCTTCGCCCCTAAACGAGTTGGGCGCACAGACGGGTGCTTTGTCCAATGGAAACACCTATAAGTATAACGCCTCGCTGGCCACCCGTGCTGCTGATGCACTGGCCGAGGCCATCACCGCCATCGAGAGTGGTGCTACACCCTATGCTTTTGCAGAATACGAGTATGAGGACATCTACAACCACGTGGCCAGTAAGAGTGCCTCTACCAACTATTCAGATATCTTCCGCACCACGGGACAGAGTTGGAAAATGCCTGGCATCTGTGAAGCCATTATGCGCGGTCCGTCTGGTGGCACTAATGCCTCAAACTGGAACTTCACCAAGCTTTGGGGACCGAAGGTGAACAACCTCGTGGAGCACGATGCCCTTATCCACATGCCGACGGCCAACTACATCAACTACGCCTACGGTATGGAGAACGGCCTGCCTTTGGACGATCCAGAATCGGGATTCGACCCCACGCATCCGTTTAAGAACCGCGACCCACGCTTCTACCACGACATCATGTTCGACGGTTTCAAGTTCATCAACACCACACCTTCTGGTGATGATAAACAGTTCCAGTACTTGGAGATGTTCACGGGTGGCAATATGCGTCCCTCTGGTGACCCAGCTCGTTCGGCCAACGGAAGTCGCACCGGCTACTTCTGCCAGAAGCTCGTGCCCCATCAGTGTAACAAATACGACGGTATGTACAACTGGGGCGGTGCTTTGCAGACCTATCTGCCCTATATGCGTGTGGCAGATATCTACCTGATGTATGCGGAGGCTGGTGCTGCCGTTCAGGGCGCAGCCTATAAGTCCAGCAAGTGTCCATACACAGCGGCAGATGCTGTCAACATCGTCCGCGACCGTGTGGGAACGGGACACGTGGCCGACAAATACCTTGCTGACCAGAAGAAATTCATGGATGAGGTGCGCCGCGAACGTGCCTGCGAGTTGGCCTTCGAGGGCTTCCGCTGGAACGACCTGCAGCGCTGGCTGCTGCTCACGGAATATCCTTACAACGTGAAGACCTCGCAAGAGTTCAAACGTGTGGGCAACTACGACTTCACCAAGAACGATCCCCGCGACGCCGAAGTGACTGGCTGGTCGGAGGAGGTGCTCGTGGAGCGTTCGTTCTCGACCAAACACTACCTGCTGCCGCTGAAGCAGAGCGACGTCTACCTCTATGACGAATATCCGCAGAACCCCGGTTGGTAGACCTGAGAGTATGTTTTATCAAAATAACATAAGAACACATGAATATGGAACAAAATAAGATTTTCGCTCTGTCAGCGATACTCGCTGTAGCAATGGCCTTGCCCGTTGGCGCACAGAACGACACTGCTGCAGATTCTGCGCAGGTCCATGTGGCTTTCCGCAAGGTGGCGCAGGAAGACGTGCTGGGTGGTGTGTCGTCCTTGAACTACAGGGAACTGACAGAAAAGAACTACAACACCTACAGCCTTGACAATATGCAGGGCTATGTGGCCGGTTACAACGGTGCCGGCATGTGGGGACTTACCGATCAGTTGGTGCTGATAGACGGTGTGCCCCGCGGAGCCGACAATGTGAAACCCGACGAGATAGAACAGGTGACCTTCTTGAAAGGTGCACAGGCCGTGGTGCTCTACGGTAGCCGCGCCGCCAAGGGAGCCGTGCTGATCACGACCAAGCGCGGACGGGTGAACGACGGACTGAGCCTGAACGTTCGTGCCAACACTGGTTGGAACGTGGCAAAGTCCTATCCCGAATACTTAGGTTCTGCCGAGTATATGACGCTCTACAACGAGGCTCGCGCCAACGACGGTCTGTCTGCGCTCTATACGCAGGAGCAGATCTACAACACCGCCATGGGCACTAATCCCTACCGCTATCCTGATGTGGACTTCTATTCGTCCGACTACATCAAGAAAGCCTACAACCGTACCGACGTGACGGCTGAGATAGAGGGTGGCAACGATCGTGCCCGCTTCTATTCGAACGTGAGCTATTACTCGCTGGGCAGCTATCTGAACTTCGGAGAGGCCAAGAACAACAGAACCGACCGCTTCAATGTACGCGGAAATGTAGACCTGCGCATCAACCAGTTCATTGATGCCTACGTCAACGCCAACGCAACCTACTACAATGCGAAGTCGGCCAACGGTGAAAGCTACTGGAGCGAAGCCGCTTCACTGCGTCCCAACCGTGTCAGCCCACTCATTCCCGTGAGCTATCTGGACGAGAACGCTGTGGCCGCCAAACAGTTGCTCTCCACCTCGAACAACATCATCGGTGGGAAGTATTTCCTCGGTGGAACACAGACAGACCTCACCAATGTCTTTGCCGACTACTACGCAGCAGGCAAGAACACCTGGACGAGTCGCCAGTTCCAGTTCGACGCAGGTGTGAATGTTGACCTCGCTTCGGTGTTGAAGGGTCTGAGCTTCCATACCATGGTGGCTGTGGACTATGCGACCACCTATACCTCGGCGTTCAACAACACGTACGCCACCTTTGAGCCGACGTGGAGCAACTACAACGGACAGGATGTCATCGTGGCCTTGAACAACCATGAGACGGTCGACAAGAAGTCGGGTGTGCAGAACATCTCAGGCTCCAGCGACAATCAGACCATAGCCTTCAATGCCCACTTCGACTACAACCGCACCTTCGCTGGCAACCACAACGTGAGTGCAATGCTCGTGGCCAACGGCTATCAGCAGACGTATTCCGAAGAGTACCATAAGACGAGCAACGCCAACCTTGGCGCAGAGGTGGCTTACAACTATGCCCACCGCTACTATGCTGATCTGGCCGTGGCACTGCCGTATTCGGCTCGCCTGCCCGAAGGCCATCGTGCTTCGCTCTCGCCCTCGCTCACCTTGGGTTGGCGCCTGTCTAAGGAGGCCTTTCTGGAGAACGGAATCTTCGACGATCTGACACTCAGCGTGAGTGCCAGCGACTTGAAGACCGACCTCGGCATTGACGACTACTATATGTACCTCGGCACTTATCAGAGTGGCGGCTGGTGGGACTGGAACGGAGGTTCTGGCCACTCGGCCATTCAGTCGAAGCGAGGCGGCAACGATAACTTCGGCTATCTGCACCGCAAGGAGTTCTCGGCTTCGCTCCACGCAGCCCTGTTGCAGCGTGCACTGACCGTCGACGCCTCGTTCTTCACCAATAAGATGCAGGGCGGCATCATCACGGCCAGCAATCAGATGCCCAGCTACTTCCAGGTGTCTTATCCCACCTCGTCGTTTGTTCCCTATCTGAACTACAACGACGACACGCGCACAGGTTTCGACTTGGCCGTCAACTACAAGAAACAGATGGGCGATTTCGGCTTCCAGGGTGGCGTCTCCATGACCTACTACACCACCAACGCCTCGAAGCGTGACGATACGGCCTATGCGGACGAGTATCAGTACCGTCAGGGTCGTCCCCTCGACACCATTTGGGGCTATGAGTGCATTGGCTTCTTTGCCGATCAGGCTGACATTGACAATTCGCCCGAACAGATTCTCGGCGGCACCATCCGTCCAGGAGACCTGAAGTATAAGGATCAGAACGGCGACGGTGTTATTGACTCCAAAGACCAAGTCAGTCTGGGCAAGGGTGGCTGGTATGGTAGTCCGCTGACCTTAGGCG
This sequence comes from Bacteroidaceae bacterium, assembly GCA_963588695.1. Taxonomy (GTDB): domain Bacteria; phylum Bacteroidota; class Bacteroidia; order Bacteroidales; family Bacteroidaceae; genus Prevotella. The sequence goes on from CAVAIX010000001.1 coordinate 31,488, forward strand.
TGAACCTCACTTTCCGCTATAAGAACTTCACGCTGTTCATGCTCGGCACAGGCGGCTTCGGCGGCCACGCCATGCGCAACAGCAGTTACTGGTGGGTGTCGGGCGAGAACAAGTACTCGGCTGCCGTGCGCGGCCGTTGGACACCAGAGACGGCTGCCACCGCCACCTATCCGCGTCTGACCACGGAGAGCGGTACGAACAACTACCAGAGCAGCGACTTCTGGATGTACTCCACTTCTCAGTTCAATCTGGCTAAGGTGCAGCTGACCTACGACCTGCCGAAATCCATCCTTGGCGACTGCTTCATCAAGGGCATCTCGGCTTACGTCAGCGGCAACAGCCTGCTCACCATTGCCAAGGAACGCGAAATCCTGGAGATGAATGTAGGCTCTGCCCCACAGGCCCGCTTCTATAACTTAGGTGTGAAACTGTCTTTCTGAATGAGTAATTAGAAAATTAAGAATTATGATTACCAAGAATATATCAAAATCGCTCCGCTTTGGTTTCGTGTGCTGCGCTGCCTGTGCTGCGCTGACCGCCTGCGACGACCTCTTCGAGCCTGCCTTGGAGAACAACCAGGACATTAACCAGATGTACACCAATCCGGAGTTTGCACGTGGCATTCTCGACAATGCCTATCTGCTGCTGCCCTACGAGTCTTCGCCCTCTACCGACGTGGCTACTGACGATGCCGTTTCCAACGACAATGACAATAGCTACAAGAAGATGGCCACTGGATCGTGGGCTGCGAATATGAACCCTGTCAGCCAGTGGAACGCACGCTACCACGCCATCCAGTATTGTAACCTGATGCTGGAGAACTGCGAGAAGGTGCAGTGGGCCTACTCCAGTGAATCGCTGAACGAGATGTTCAAAGACAACTATATGGGCAATGCCTACGCGTTGCGCGGTCTTCATATGTTCTATCTGCTCCGTGCCCATTGCGGTATGGTGGACGGACAGCTGATGGGTGTGCCTATCCATCTGAGTTCCGAGGATGCGTCCAGCGACTTCAACCAGCCGCGCAACACCTTCAAGGAGTGCTTCGACCAGATCATGGCCGACTTCGACGCAGCGCTCCAATACCTGCCTGAGCAGTATGGTGATGTGGACGCTTCCGCCGTTCCTGCAAAATACAAGCAGTTGGGTGGTGACGACAGCGAGTACAACCGCGCCTTTGGCAGTAACCACCGAGGTAAGATAGACGGACGCATCATAGCCGCCTTCAAGGCGCAGGTGGCACTCTTCGCCGCTTCGCCAGCCTATGCTTCTGCTGGTGCCTGCACCTACGAGCAGGCAGCCCAGTTGGCCGTGAACAGTCTGAAGAACTGTGGCGGCGTGAGTGGCATTGACAAGGATGGCTGGAAATGGTTTGCCAACACCTCGGTCATTGACAACCTGGGAGTCACTGACCCCAACCCAGCCGAGATCATCTGGCGCGCCAACGTCAGCAAGAGCAACACACTGGAGTCGAACAACTATCCGCCGTCGCTCTATGGCAGCGGACGCGTGAACCCCACGCAGAACCTGGTGGATGCCTTCCCTATGGCCAATGGCAAGCCCATCACGGCAGAAGGCTCAGGCTATGATAGCCAGCATCCTTACGACAACCGTGACCCGCGCCTGAAACAGTATATCCTGGTCAATGGAGAGAAGCAGGGAGCCAGCAGCGCGGTCATCAACACCGCGGCTGATGCCACCACCCTCGACGGCTTGAACCGTGAGAACGGATCGTCAACCAAGACGGGCTACTACCTGCGTAAGCTGCTCCGTTCCGACATCAACCTCGACCCGTCGAGCAAAACCGAGCAGTACCACCTGCAGGCGCGCATCCGCTACACCGAGATCTTCCTGGATTATGCGGAGGCGGCCAACGAGGCACAAGGACCAACGGCCAAAGTGGGCGGTGCCAGCTACTCTGCTTATGACGTGATCAAGGCCATCCGTCAGCGTGCAGGCATCTGTGCCAACACCACCGACGAGTACCTGGAGTCGTGCGCTGGCAGCAAGGAGAAGATGCGCGAACTCATCCGCAACGAGCGCCGCCTGGAACTCTGTTTCGAGAACCACCGCTTCTGGGATCTTCGTCGCTGGCAGTCCAACCTCAACGAGACGGCCAATGGCGTGAGCATCACTACCGATTCCGCTACGGGTGCACTCAACTATAAGAACATCAGTGTGGAGAGCCGCGACTATAAAGACTATATGATCTACGGTCCCATCCCTTATAGCGAAATCCTGAAGTGGAGCAACCTCCAGCAGAACGACGGCTGGAAATAACTGACATCATGTATAAGTTCTAAAAAACAGCAATGATTATGAACAAGATATTTAATTTCCTCTGCCTGGGCTTCGTAGGCTGTGCAATGGGCGCTGTCCTCACCGCCTGCGAGAATGGCAACCAGTCCTTCGACGACTATGAGGGTGGCACTACCGTCTACTTTCCCTACCAGTACCCTGTGCGCACCATCGTTTTAGGCTCTGACGAGTATGACACCACACTGGACCAGGCGCATAAGTGCCAGATCAAGGCCACCTTCGGCGGCTCTTACAACGGCAGCAACTGTACGGTGCAGGTGGCGGTAGACCCCACGCTGGTCAATAACCTGACCTTTGCCGACGGCACTGCCGTCAAGGCCATGCCCACGAACTACTACACGCTCTCCACCACCGATCTGGCCTTCAAAGGCACGATGAACGGTACGACGGAAGTGCAGCTGACCGACGCGTTCTTCAATGACCCTGATGCCGTGAAGAACACCTACGTCATTCCGCTCGTGATGACCAGTCAGACGGGCTTCGGCAAGATCCTCACGGGCACACTCGTGGAGGGAGCCAATGCCGTGCGCACCGATGCTTCGTGCTGGGAGGTGCTGCCCATGGACTATGTGCTCTACTGCGTGAAGTTCCAAAACAAGTATTCCGGCTACTGGCTGACCAACGGCACCACCTCCATCGACAATATCGAGAAGGGTAGCGTCGTACAGGTCACCACCAAGTCGCTGACACAGTCTGTTTACAGCGTGTCTTGGCAGGATGGTGCAACGCTCTACAACGTCGACCTGCTGCTGTCGTTCAATGGCGACCAGTGCTCCATCAGCTCGCTCACCGACGGAGCGACAGCCACTGGCACAGGCTCTTTTGGCGAAAAGTCCGAGAAGAAGGCTTGGGGCAACAAAGATCGCGACGGCATGGAGCTGAACTACAGTGTCACCTTCGCTGACGGCCATCAGTTCTCCACCCACGAGAAACTCGTCTGGCTGCGCAGCGGTGTCACCCTTGAGGAGTTCTCTCCCATCTACGTGAAGTAAAACATTGAAGGACTAAAAATCGAAGGATATTATGATTACCAAGAATATCAAAACCATCCTCGCCGCAGGTTTGATAGGTTGTGCCGCGTGCACAGCCTTCACCTCCTGCGCCGACGAGTTCGACCGTAGCTACGGGGTGTCGCAGCCTGCCCTCACTGGGGAGTATGCCTACCTCAACGACTATAAACCCTTGAAGGAATATGTGGACCGCACCAAGTATCCTAACTTCAAGCTCGGGGTTGGCACTACGGTGGCTAACTACCTGGACAAGGAACTGGTATATGGCCTCACCAACTCCAACTTCGACGAGACGGTGGCGGGCAATGCCATGAAGATGGCTTCGTGCGTCAAAGACGACGGCTCGATGGACTTCTCCACTGTCACGGAGTATGTGCAGACGGCCACCAACGCTGGACTGTCGGTCTATGGCCACACACTGGCTTGGCACGCACAGCAACCCGTCAAATACCTCAACAGCCTCATTGCCGCCAAGGAGATAGAGGTTGACCCCGACGCAAGGGTAGAGAAGGTGGACTATGAAATGGACTATAGCAAGGCTTCTGGCTATCAGTTCTGGGCAGAGAACACCACACCCACCATCAATGCAGCGGAGGGCGCACTGCAGATTGACAACGCTGAGGCGGTCAACAACTGGCAGGTGCAGTATCAAGTGGCCAGTGGAATGCCCACGATTACGGGCAATACCTACAAACTGAAGATGACCATCAAGGCCACTGGTGAAGGCAATATGGCCTGGGGTGTCGGCGGTTGGAGCGGTCGTGCTGATGGCTCTTTCGCTTTCGACACCGAATGGAAAGAGTATGAAAAGGAGTTCACAGCAACCGCTGACGGCGGTTTCGTGCTGTGTCAGACGGGTCAGTTCGTCGGCACCATCTACATCAAGAATGTGCAGATCACCCACTCCGAGACACCCGTGATGGAGGTGTTCAAAGACTACCTCACCAACGGCGAGATGGAGAGCGGAAAGTCCATGGACAACTTCATAGTCAGAGAGAGCGGAAAGGGCGACAACCCTGGAGTGCCCATCGCTGGAGGACCTGACGGAAAGAACTGCATTGTGATCCATTCCGTCGACAATCCAACAAACGCGTGGGATACGCAGTTCTTCATCTATACCCCCGACAAGGAATGGGCGGCAGGTGAACAGTACACCCTCTCGTTCTACTACAAGGCTTCCGCAGAGGCCAGTTGCGAAACACAGTGCCACGGTGCCCCTGGATCATACAAACACTGGCAGTGCCTGCCTTCCAATCCGAAATTCACCACTCAGTGGCAGAAGTATGAGGTGCAAGGCACGATACCTTCCAGTGGCGACGGCATGAAGTCCATAGCCTTCAATCTGAATGTCACCACAAAAGCCGTAGACTACTATTTCGCTGACATCCACTGGGGCGTCATGGAGAAGACCAACAAGATAGAACTCACCGACGAAGAGAAGAAAGACACGCTGACGTGGGCCATGGATCGTTGGATCAGTGGTATGATGGAGGCCTGCGAGGGCAACGTCAAGGCTTGGGACGTGGTCAACGAGGCCATCTCTGGCGGCTCGGCCGACAGCGAGGGCGTCTATGCCCTGCAGCACGCCACCGAAGGCTCTACCGACTTCTTCTGGCAGGACTATCTGGGCGACCTGGACTATGTCCGCACCGCCGTGCGCCTGGCTCGCCAGTACGGACCCGAGGACATCAAACTCTTCGTCAACGACTACAACCTGGAGAGCGACTGGGATCAGAACCAGAAACTCACCAGTCTCATCCAGTGGATAGCACGTTGGGAGGCTGACGGCGTGACCAAGATTGACGGTATTGGCACACAGATGCACATCTCCTGCTACCTCAACCCCACCACGCAAGAGAGCAAAAAGGCCGCCATTACCAATATGTTCAAACTGATGGCCGCCACAGGCAAACTCATCCGTGTCTCCGAACTGGACATGGGACTGATTGATGCCGACGGCAACAGCGTCAACACGGCCGATGTGACGGAGGAACAGCACAAGATGATGGCCGACCTCTATAAGTTCGTCGTCGAGCAGTACCTCTCCATCATCCCTGCCTCGCAGCAGTGGGGCATCTGCCAGTGGGCTCCCACCGACAGCCCCGCAGGCAGCGGATGGCGCGCCAACTGTCCCATCGGACTTTGGGATAGCAACTACAACCGTAAGCACACTTACGCTGGCTTCGCTGACGGCTTGGCCGGTAAGTGACCGACAAGGGTAGTTATTAGTTTTTATTAATACATCAAGGACAGCAGTGGCTGTCCGCGCGGGGACTGTGTCGCGGATACGGTCCCCGCTTATTGTATTTGCAGAGAACGAAGAAAATCTGCAAAATAAGGCATTCAAAACAGCGAAAATCTGCAAAATAAGGCATTCTAAATGAAGAAAATCTGCAAAATAAGGCGTTGTTTCGATAAAAACCATTACCTTTGCACCTATGAAACAGACAGTTATAGATAAGCGGGAGTTGGAACTCATTCTAAACGACCAAAAGAAGGAAATCATCGGGAGACGGGAAGAGGTTCTATGCCGTCGCACCGAGGAGCAGCTGGTGGACCTAAACAGTCCACAGGCTCAAGTCGTCATCGGAGTCCGAAGATGTGGCAAGTCCACGCTGTGCTTTCAAGCCTTGCATCATGCAGGAGTTCGTTTTGCCTATGCCGACTTTGACGATGAGCGACTGGCTTCGCTGCAAACGGAGCAGTTAAACGATGTCTTGGAAGTGCTGTACAAGATATATGGCGACTTCCATTATCTGTTTCTCGACGAAATCCAGAACGTGGCGGGCTGGCCGCTGTTTGTCAATCGCTTGCTGCGCACAAAAATGCACGTGGTGTTGACGGGGAGCAATGCCAAACTGTTAAGCAATGACTTGGCCACCCATCTCACAGGGCGAAGCAGTGAAATCTCCCTGTATCCGTTTTCCTTTGCCGAATATTGTCAGGTGAAGCAGGTGGAACCCACGGATATGACCACCAAAGGCATAGCCGCCCTGCGAGAGGCTTTCGATGCCTATTTGTTGCGGGGCGGATTTCCAGAACTGATGTTGGTGTCCAACAGACGGAAATACATTGCCAATCTGGTCGACAACGTTTTGAAGCGAGACATTGAGCAACGCTACAAGATATCATTTCCTGCGAGCTTCGAGAGCCTGTCCCATCATTTGCTGAACATCTCGCCAGTAGTGCCTTCGATACGCGACCTTTCCGAGACCTTCGGCTTCAAGTCCTTGCACACGGTGAGGAACTACATCGATTACCTCAAGCAGGCCTACGTGCTTCTTGGCGTGAAGAAATATGCGGCAAAAAGCAAATTACGGGTGACTGGCGAAAAACTCTATGCCGTGGACGTGGCACTGATGGATATGAGAGAGAACGCCTTCGTCGGAGACAATCTGGGGTGGCGGCTGGAAACCATCGTCTTTCTCCATCTCATCCGTCGCTGCTCCTGCGAAGGCTGGGACGTTTATTACTTAAAGGAGCGTTCTGGCGAGTGCGACTTCGTGGTGTGCAACGGCAACAAGGTGCTTCAATGCATACAGGTGGCTTATGACATTTCAAACGAGAAAACTCGGAAACGCGAGATCAATGGGTTGCTCTTGGCTTATCGACAGACCCATTGCGCCAACCTCCTCTTGCTGACCGACCACGTGTATGAGAAGACAGAAGTCGACGGCTTACCCATAGTCATACAGCCCGTTTATGAGTGGGCTTCTTCTCTGTCTTTTTAGACTTGCGATTTCTTCACTAAAGTGACTCAATTAATTGAGCTATTTCACTGGATTATTTGACCAAGGTCGCGATTTTTACCCCTTCTTTGTTTTTGAAAGTGGTGCTTGATGTAAAGTGATTTTTACACAAAAGAAGAAGGTCGCTCGACTCTCGTCAAGCGACCCTTTTTCTCTCAATTCGTAGCAGTGAATTACTGAACGCTGTCAGCTACAACGCTATCTGCTGCGATGCTGTCTGCAACGCTGTCAGCAGCAGCAACAGAGTCGGTGTCAACCTCAGGAGCCTGAGCCTTCTGACCACAAGATGCGAACGAAATGGCAGCGATAGCTACGAACATAAATACCAATTTTTTCATTTTTCTTTGCTTTTTAAATCTGTAAAACAATCATTTGTTTATTAAAACGCTGCAAAGTTAAGCATTTTTTTAATACGTTGTTCTTTTTTTTAGGACTTTTTTTAGGTCTGTTTTGTAACTTTTCTGCAATTGGTTGACTATCAGCGTGTTTTTGATGTGTTAAAAATTGGAAAGATGGGCGCGAAAAAAAGAAAAACTCCGTTTCTCTTTGCATTTCCCTCGGTTTGCACTACCTTTGACGCTTCGCGTCGAAGGTACTTGCGCTCGGAAATGCACAAATAAATTTGGCATTTCCCTCGCTTAATCGTACCTTTGCAGGACATTATATATAATAAGGTATGATAGACACTTCGGCTTTTCAGGGAAAACGGGCGGTTTACTTCACTTTGGGCTGCAAACTCAACTTCTCCGAGACATCCACCTTCGGCAAGATGCTGCAGGAGATGGGTGTGGTGACGGCGAAGGACGGCGAACGGGCTGACCTCTGCCTCGTCAACACGTGTTCGGTGACGGAGGTGGCTGACCATAAGTGCAGACAGGCCATCCATCGGTTGGTACGCCAGCATCCTGGGGCTTTCGTGGTGGTGACGGGCTGCTACGCCCAGTTGAAACCGCAGACGGTGAGCGACATTGAAGGGGTCAGCCTGGTGTTAGGGGCTAACGAGAAGGCACAGCTCGTACAGTTTCTGTCCGAACAATGGGGGGAGGCACTGGACGGGAAGGCTGCCCCGACAGACGCGCGCTACTACGTGCAGAAGACGAAGGACATCAAGAGCTTTGCGCCCAGTTGTTCGCGCGGCAACCGCACGCGCTATTTCCTGAAGGTGCAGGACGGTTGCGACTATTTCTGCACCTACTGCACCATACCTTACGCGCGCGGTTTCAGTCGCAATCCTACCATCGCCTCGCTGGTGGAACAGGCCAAACAGGCGGCAGCGGATGGCGGTAAGGAAATCGTGCTGACGGGTGTGAACATTGGCGACTTCGGCAAGACCACGGGGGAGCGGTTTCTTGACCTGGTACAGGCACTGGACGGCGTGGAGGGCATCTCGCGCTACCGCATCAGTAGTCTGGAACCCGACTTGCTGACGGACGAACTGATAGACTACTGTGCGCAGAGTCGCGCCTTCATGCCCCACTACCACATCCCGTTGCAGAGCGGCAGTGACACGGTGCTGAAACTGATGCACCGCCACTACGACCGCCAACTCTTTGCCGATAAGATCCAGCGCATCAAGGCGGTGACTCCCGATGCTTTTATCGGGGTGGACGTGATGGTGGGGTGCCGAGGCGAGACACCAGCGTGTTTCGAGGAAACCTACGACTTCCTGCAGTCGCTCGACGTCACGCAGCTGCACGTCTTCCCCTATTCCGAACGTCCAGGCACGGCGGCACTCTCCATTCCCTACATCGTGGCCGACGCGGACAAACGGGAGCGCAGTCGCCGTCTGTTGGAACTCTCTGACCAGAAGACGGAGGCGTTCTATCGGCAGTTTGTCGGGACGACCGCTGAGGTGCTGTTCGAGAAGGCTCCGAGAGGGAAGGCCATGCACGGCTTCACCCGTAACTACGTGCGCGTGGAACTGTCAGCTGCCGAGGCGCGCGAGGCACTCGACAACCAACTGATGATGGTGCGGCTGGGCGACTTCAACCGCGACCGCACGGCGTTGCGCGTCTCGCTGCAATAGGCAATCTATCTTTTTATTCACCCGACAAAGAACTGGACAAGACACCAACGAAGATGGACAAATTAGCAATCGTGATTCTCAACTGGAACGGACAGCAGATGCTGTACCAATACCTGCCCACCGTGCTGCAATATTCTAAGGACGACGCTGTGGTCTATGTGGCCGACAACGCCTCAACCGACCAGTCGCTGGAAATGTTGGCACGCGAGTTTCCGTCGTGTCGCGTCATTCGACTGGAGAAGAACTGGGGCTTTGCCGAGGGCTACAACAGGGCACTTCGACAGATAGAGGCGGAATACTACCTGCTGCTGAACTCCGACATCGAGGTGACGCACCACTGGCTCACACCGCTCTTGGAGTTCATGGACGTGCACCCTGAGGTGGCGGCCTGCCAACCCAAGTTGCTCTCCATCTTCAACCGCGACAGCTTTGAATATGCTGGTGCCAGCGGCGGCTTCCTCGACCGCTACGGCTACCCGTTCTGCCGGGGGCGCATCTTCGACACGGTGGAACAGGACGACGGGCAGTACGACTTCCGACAGGAGGTGCAGTGGGCCACGGGTGCGGCCATGATGATTCGCGCAGCCGACTACTGGGCGGTGGGCGGACTGGACGGACGCTTCTTTGCGCACAGCGAGGAGATAGACCTGTGCTGGCGACTGCGCATCAAGGGGCGCAAGATCTACTGCTTGCCCGAGAGTGTTGTCTATCATGTGGGGGGCGGCACACTGCCTAAGAGCAACCCAATGAAGACCTTCCTAAACTTCCGCAACAACCTAACGATGCTCTACAAGTGTCTGCCAGAGGCGGAACTGCGACGGGTGATGTTGGTGCGCTGGGTGCTGGACTATGTGGCCGCGTGGAAGTCGCTCTTGTTGGATCATCACGTGGGCGAGTTCTTAGCGGTCTACCGGGCGCGCCACGCCTTCCGCCGCTGGCGTAAGGACTTTGCTGCCGACCGAAAAAACATCCAGGCCAGCAGGAGTGCTGCCAGCCTGGAGGATGTCTGTCGTTTTAGTGTACTCTGGCAGTATTATGCCAAGAGCCGCAAACGCTATTCTGATTTTTTCTGACGCGCCTGGACGCTCACCACAACGGGGTGGGTGAGGTCTTGCTTCCAGTTGCGCAGGCTTTCAAACCACGCCTCAGCGGAGTGGAAGCCGAAGGTCTCGTTGTCTGAGCAGAACGTGATATGGTAGCGCATGGCTTTGTCGATGCGACCGATGACGAAGGGATAGTTGTCCTTGTCTGCGGGCAACTCGCTGACGATGTGTGTCTGGGGCAGACAGATGCCAAGTCCCACCGTCTCGCGCTTGTGGCCGACGGAGTCTTTGGCCGACACGGGCCAGTCGGTGCCCCAGCAGCCGCGCAGTCCCTCACGGTCGGAATATTCCTTGGAGTCTTTCACGTTGATGAGTCCAGTGGCAAACTGGTGGTTCTTCACGCTCTGTCGGAAAGTGACGTCCACCTGGCAGTCGCGGCGACCAGCATAGAGGGTGTAGCGTAGGGTCATGGTGACGGGGTAGGGGTGGAAGGCGTTGCGTCCTTCCGCGTCGTCCTTCCAACCGTCGTCCACCACTTCAACGACGGTGCGCACAGGGCCGCTGCTGACGATGCGCTCCGTGCGGTGAGCCACGTCGGTGAGCATCCGGGGCTGTTGCCCGTCCCAGCCGCGCAGCGTGCCCACTCCGAAGGTGTTGCCCACCCAGAGCACGTCGTCGCCGTAGCCTGCCTCTTTCTGCTGGCGGTCGGGATAGAACTGCGTCTCTTTCAGTTCCAGTCCCTTGCGGCACTTGCCGTAGATGTCAACGGTCTGTCGGTGGTCGAAATAGATGCGGTAGGCGGTCAGCTCGCTCTCGAAGGCTGGACCGTGGTGGTGCAGCTGGTTGTAGGGGTTGGTGCCGTTCTCAACGGTCAGACTGCGGATATACAGGTTTTGTTTGTTGCTCTCCTTGATCTTCTTGTTGCTCAGCATCATGTCAGCGTACACCTGCGGCTGGTAGGTGCGGGGCGTTCCGTGGTCGAGCAGTTCCACGGTGTAGAAGGCTGTGGCCTTCGCGCCCACTTCGGCCACGAAGCAAAGCTCGTCGTAGGTGCCGTCGCCGTTGAGGTCGTCCAACTGTGAGGCGATCTCCACGCCGTTGTGCTTGACGATGGCCTGTCGGATGTCCGTGCCGTAGGGCGCGAGGCTAATCACTATGGGTTGTGCGGCACGCTCCGCTTTCAAGGGGTTCTTCACCGTGATGTCCAGTAGCTGCTGTGCTGCGATGGTGCAGCACGAGAGGGCGCAGAGGACGAGGGTTGCTGTGGTTCGTTTCATATAGATGGTCTTTGTTCGTTTGTCTTTGAAAAGGGGAAAAAAGAAAGTAGACAGTGTCTCTATAAGCCGGGTTCTGTGCCTTGCCGAGGCAAGGTGTCTGCCATTTATCTACTACGCAAGTCGCCCTGCGTCTCCAGCATTCTACCCTCCATCGTTGTTACTCGGGCGGACAACCCTCAGACGATGGTTTACATGAACTTGCAGCTCCCAGATGGAACAGCCCGACGGTCACCCGCCGACTGGTGGTCTCTTACACCACCTTCTCACCCTTGCCCTTGCGGGCGGTCATTCTCTTCTTCCAGATCCAGCTGTCGCCAACTGCTTCTATTTTCGGAAGTGGGATGTCCTGTGCTGCCCGGACTTTCCTCTCGCACCGCAGGGGTGCCAGCGGCAGACCGAAACACTGTCCACTGTCTCTTCTGTTATGGTTCTGCCTCCTCGAGGTTGACTGCCGAGAACTGGAAATCGCTGGCGTGGAGGTATTTTATGTCGTATTTCCGTTTGGACTTCGAGGTGTACTGCTTCCGCATCTTGATGTATTTCTTCTCCGCGTCTTCTTTCTTGAGGGCGAAGAACACGATGCAGACCCTGTTGGGCTGCTGCTGTTCAGCGAGATAGTCTTTGAACTGGTGGGAGTACTGCTCGCGCCCTAACAGAAACTTCGTCTTGCTGTCTATCCAGACGCTGTCCATCTCCTGTACGTCGGTCATGTAGATGACGGAGTCCTGAAACGAAGCCGAGAAGCCGAACATATAGACCTTGGGCTGCTTGACGTTCTTGGCATTGACGGTCAAGGACATTGTTGCTGCCGTGAGCAGCAGTAAGAGTGTTTTTATCGTTGTCGTTGTTTTCATTGTCCTAAATAGGATTTTAACATGCTGTTGTTCGTATTGTTACGTAGCCTTCTGATGGCTTTTTCTTTGATCTGCCGCACCCTTTCGCGCGACAGACCGTATTTCGTGCCCACCTCTTCCATGGTCAGCTCTGGGGTGTTGATGCCGAAGAGGGCTTCTATCACCTCGCGCTCTTTGTGGGAGAGCGACTTGAGGGCGACGGCAATCTCTGTCCGCAGTGATTCCAACACCAGTTCTCGGTCGGCCATGGGCGAGTCGGTGTCCTCCATCACGTCGATGAGGCTACTGGTGTCGCTGTCGGAAAACGGGGCGTCCATCGACACGTGGCGCACGTGGGCGTTGAGTGCCCCGTCTATCTTGTCTTCGGGCAGGTCGGTGATCTGTGTCAGCTCCTCCACCGAGGGCTTTCGCTCGTGTTCCTGCTCGAACTTGTTGACCTCCTGACTCACCTTGCTCAGCGCGCTCTGCTGGTTCAGCGGCATCCGCACCAAGCGGCTCTGCTCCGCAATGGCCTGCAGAATGCTCTGCCTGATCCACCAGACGGCGTAGGAGATGAACTTGAAACCGCGCGTCTCGTCAAACTTCTCGGCGGCCTTGATGAGTCCGATGTTGCCCTCGTCGATGAGGTCGGGCAGCGACAGCCCCCTGTTCTGGTATTGCTTGGCCACCGAGACCACGAAGCGCAGGTTGGCTTTCGTCAGCTTCTCCAGGGCGCGCTTGTCGCCTTTCTGGATGCGTCGAGCCAGCTCCACCTCTTCATCCACCGTGAGCAGGTCTTCCTTGCCGATTTCCTGCAGGTACTTCTCAAGCGATTCACTCTCCCGATTGGTGATGGAGGTGCTGATCTTCAGTTGTCTCATAAGCGTTCTAGGTTTTGTCTGCCTGCAAAGGTAGAGTTTTTTTTTCGAACAACCAAACAAACGCTTTGTTTTTCGCGCTATTTTCCGCAGAGGCGTTGCAGTCTGATGACGGCCTGGTTGTAGTCGTTGATGGCGGCGGCACATTTCTGGTGGACGGCAATCTCGTCGCGCAGGATGCCGACATACTCCACATAGCCCATCTCGCCTTGCTCGTATTCGGCGGTGGCGAGCCGCACCAGTTCGTCGTTCCACAGCCGACCGTCTTTCGTGTAGAACGCCATGCGTTGGCGAGCCGCCTCACACTGGTTGAGCAGGGTGCGGTACTCGGTCTCGCGTCGGCGCGCTTCCGCTCCTGCTTGTAACTGCAACTGCTCGCGCTCGGCCTTGGCGGCCTTGACGCGGGCCTTGGTGGCACCATAGAACAGGGGAATACCCACCCCGACCTCAAAACCCATGAAGTTGCCACCGTCGAAGCGGCTGCGGTCTTGATGGTAGGGGTTCCACGCACTGATGACCATCTGGTTGCGCAGGGAGAGGGACAGGGTGGGGGCGTAGCCGCCCTTTTCCACGCTGACCTGACGCTCGGCGGCTTCCAGCCGGTCACTGGTGAGTCGCCCCTCGGCACTTTGTGGATAGTTGTAGGTGGGCAGGGCGTAGCTGACGGCCGTCAGTGTCTCGTCCGCTGGAGCGACAGGCTCGTCCGTGCCGAGGGTCTGCATCAGTTGGAGACGTGCCGCCTCGACTTCGCTCTCTGCCTGAATGAGGTCTAACTGGCTCTCGCGTTGCAGTCGCTCGGCGTTGAGGAGCTCGCGCCGCCCCGTCTCACCAGCCTCCAACCGCCTGCTGACCACCGCATGATAGCGTGCGAGGATGCTGTCCTGCCGATGTAGGTTGCGCAGACATTGTTCCCGGAACACCAACTGGTAGTAGGCCGAGGCCACGTCAGCCTCCACCTCCTTGCGCACCACGTCGAGTTGGCTGCGCTGTGCCTGCGTCTCGGCCTTCAACTGTCGACTCCGCGCCAGATAGACCGTAGGGAAGTCGATGCGCTGCGTGACGGCCACGGCATTGTCGGGACTGCCACCCGACGTAGGGTCTTGCGAGAGCGACAACTCGGTCTTGTCTAAGTTCCAGGCTGTGCCTTGCAGTGCCTGCGTCCGTTCCAGTTGTTTTCGCGCCGCCTGCAGGGTTGTGTTCTGTTCCAAAGCCAAGCTGATACAGTCCTGTAGCGACAGGTGGTGCTGCTGGGCTGTGGCCGTTGTGGTCGTCAGGGCAGCCACTGCAATGAGGATGATGTTTCGCATAATATCTGGTGTTCTATATATAATAAGGTGTAGGTAGGATTAATGCTTGGTAAACGTGCGGTAGACGGCGGGCAACACGAGCAAGGTGAGAAGGGTGGCTGTGACGAGACCACCGATGACCACCGTGGCCAGTGGCCGCTGCACCTCTGCACCATCGCCCGTGGAGAGGGCCATGGGCAGGAAACCCATGGAAGCCACGAGGGCGGTCATGAGTACGGGGCGCAGGCGCACCATGCAGCTGCGGATGATGCGCTGATCCACATCCGCCACACCTTCGCGCTGCAACTGGTTCATCTGTCCTACTAACACGATGCCGTTGAGCACGGCCACACCAAACAGGGCGATGAAGCCCACACCAGCCGAGATGGAGAAGGGCATTCCTCGCAGCCACAAGGCCCACACACCACCGATGGAAGCCAACGGAATGGCGGAGAAGACGAACAAGGCCTCGCGCACGTTCTTCACCGTGGCGTAGAGCAGCAATAGGATGACTAACAGCGCGATGGGCAACACAACGGACAGGCGGTCGATGGCCTGTTGCAGGTTCTGAAACTCGCCACCGTAGGTGTAGTAATAGCCTTCTGGCAACTGTACCTTGTCGGCCATCAGTTGCTCGATTTCACGAACCGTCGACTGCACGTCGCGCCCCTTGACGTTGAATCCCACGTAGATGCGACGCTCACCGTCTTCATGGGAGACCTGTGCTGGAGCAGGCTCCTCCACGATGTCGGCCAACTGCTCCAGGGGCACGGTAAGGCCGTTGCCCACGGGGACGGGTAGCCGACGGAGAGATTCCACCGTGCGCTGCTCTTGACCGAGGCGAACCACCACGTCAAACTTCTTCTCGCCCTCATAGACCGAACCTGCGGTAGCACCGGCAAAGGCGGTCTCTAACACGCGGTTGGCCTCGTCGACGCGCACCCCGTAGGCCGCCATGCGCTGGCGGTCGTAGCGCACCTGTATCTGTGGCAGCCCCGACACCTGTTCCACCTGTACGCCGCTCACGCCGCGCACCTGCTTCACTAAGGCGGCAATCTTGTCAGCCTGCTGCCGCAACACATCGAGGTCTTCGCCAAACACCTTGATGGCCACGTCCTGTTTGATGCCCGTCAGCAACTCGTTGTTGCGCATCTGTATCGGCTGCGTCAGCTCGGCTTCCATACCTGGAATTTGCTCCAGTGTCTCGGACATCATCGCCATCAACTGGTCGGTGGTCTTGGCTGAGGTCCACTCGGCCTTGGGCTTCAAGGCCACCATGATGTCGGCGCGCTCCACAGGCATTGGGTCTGTGGGAATCTCCGCACTGCCGATACGGCTCACCACCTGTTTTACCTCTGGAAACTTCGTCTTGAGTAGCCGCTCCGCCTTGCTGCAGCTCTCTACCATCTGCGAGAGTGACGTGCCTTGCACCATACTCATCTCAATGGCAAAGTCGCCCTCCTCTAACGTGGGGATGAACTCGCCGCCTAAGAACTTGAACGCCACACCGCTGACGCAGAACAGGGTCACGGCAGCCGTGATGACGTCTCTGCGCCGCCGCAGTGTCCATTCCAACAGGGGCAGATACAGGGCTTGCAACCGAGACAATAGTCGGTCGGAGAGTGTCTCTTTCGTATGTATGGTACGGCTCAGAAAAGTGCAACTGGCCATTGGCACATAGGTGAGGGACAGGATGAAGGCACCGAGAATGGCGAAGAACACGGTCAGTGCCATGGGGCGGAACATCTTGCCTTCAATGCCGGTCAGTGCCATCAGTGGCACGTAGACAATCATGATGATGATCTCGCCGTAGGCCGCACTCTGTCGGATGCGCGAAGCAGCACAGTGCACCTCGTGGTTCATCTCTGCGCGGCTCAGCCGCAGGGACGGGTATTTGTCCGCGCTACCATTGACGTGCGTCACCACCGCCTCAACGATGATGACGGCCGAGTCGACAATCATGCCGAAGTCGACAGCCCCGAGACTCATCAGGTTACCGTCAATGCCGAAAGTGTACATCATGCCGAAGGCAAAGAGCATACTCAGTGGAATGACACTGGCCACCACGATGCCTGCGCGCCAGTTGCCGAGGAAGAGTATCAGCACGAAGATGACAATCAGACCGCCTACGGTGAGGTTGTGGGCAATGGTGTGTTCCACGCGCTCCACCAAGTTGGTGCGGTCGATGAACGGTTCGATGACGATGCCATCGGGCAATGATGCCTGGATCTGATTGATGCGCGCCTTGACGCGCTGGCTGACTTCCTGGAAGTTCTCTCCTTTCAGCATGATGGCAATGCCTGCCACCACCTCGCCAGTGCCGTTGCGCGTCACCGCACCGAAGCGCATGGCGTGTCCCTGTTGTACGTTGGCCACATCGCCCACGCGCACCACGCGGCCGTCCTTCGTCTTGACAGCCACCTGTCGCAGGTCGTCGGCGGAAGTCAGCACGCCCAAACCGCGGATGTAGTATTGGTTGGATTCCTGCTCAATATAGCTGCCACCAGTGTTGGCATTGTTCTGCTGCAGGGCCTCAAACACGTCGCTGATGGTCAGGCCGAAGGCCGACAGTCGGTCGCTCTCCACCGCCACCTCATACTGTTTGACGTAGCCGCCCCAGCCGCTCACCTCAGCCACACCAGGCGTTCCAGACAGTTGCTTGCGCACAATCCAGTCTTGCATGGTGCGCAGTTGGGTCAGCGTGTACTGGTCTTCGTAGCCTTCTTTGGCGCGGATGGTGTAGTGGTAGATCTCGCCCAAGGCTGTGGCGATAGGTCCCATCTCGGTGTCGGTGTTGGTGGGCAGGTCTTTCGCGACGTCCGTGAGCACTTGGCTGACCTGCGACCGTGCCCAGTAGATGTCGGCGGCATCGTCGAAGACCAGCGTGATGACGGAGAGGCCACTGCGCGAGATGCTGCGGCGCTCCACCAGTCGCGGCACATTAGCCAACGCCATCTCAATGGGTGTGGTGATGTATTGCTCCACCTCCTGCGCACCCAGTGCTGGGGCTTGTGTGATGACCTGCACTTGGTTGTCGGTGATGTCGGGCGTGGCGTCAAAGGGAAGATGCAGCAGTGACACAATGCCCCATACGGCCATAGCCACGGTGAGGAGACCTGTCGTCAGTTTATGGCTGACGGAAAAATCGATCAGTTTCTGAAACATAGAGAAGGAAGGTTTTTTGCCAGTTAGGGGTTAATGGTTGTGCTCGCCGTGCTCACCGATGAGCGAGGCCAGGTAGAACACGTTTTCTGTCACGATCTGTTGACCATCTTGTATGTGTTTGCAGAGGGCCACCTCCGTATAGCCGGAGTCGCTCACACCAGTGGTCACCTCGTGACGGGAGAACACACAGTCGCCGTCCTTCTCTTTCTTGTCGAGTGCGAAGATGTAGTTCTTGCCGTCGGTGTTGACGATGGCCGTGGAGGGCAGGGCTTTGCAGCGCTGCCGACCAGTGGCGATGCGCCCACTGACGAACATTCCGTCGAAGAGGCGCGCCTGGGCGTTGCCGTCCAGTCGGACGTGAACGGCTACGCTCTTGGTACCGTCGGTGAAATAGTCGTTGATGGCATAGACTGCCCCACTGACCTGCACGTTGGGTTGGTTGGTTAGGGTGAGCAGCACGCGGTCACCGCTGTTCACCTTGGCGAGGTCTTTCTCGAAGATGTTCAGGTCACACTCCACGGCCTTGTTGTCGCGGATGGTCATCAGCGGTGTCTGCATATCGGCATAGCTGCCTAACGTGGCGTTGAGCTGACACACCGTCCCACTGATGGGGGCGCGCAGGGGGAAGGTCGACGTGAACTGGCCGTGCCCTACGGCCGAGAGGTTGATGCCTAACTGTTGCAACTGTCGCCCAATGCCTGTCATACTGGCCTGTGCCACCTGATAGTTGCGCTCGGCCTGCTGGCGTGTTTTCTGCACACCAGCTCCCTGTCGCGCCAAGGTCTCCTGCCGTTGCTGCTCGCTCTTGGCTAACTCCCATTCCTTGTAGGCGGCGTAGTATTCGCGCTGCAGGGTCACCACGTCGGTGTTCTCCACGGTGGCCACGACCTGTCCGCGCGCGACGCGCTGACCGTCCTTGACGAGGACGGACTTCACCACACCGCCCATCAGTGAGGCCACGTGGCTCACAGACTGTGGGCGCAGCACGATGGAGCCGTTGGCGCGGATGGTGGCCTCCAACTCGCGGTGGGCAACGGAGTCGGTCTTTAGGTTGATGGTCTTGATTTGTTGGGCGGTCAGTGGGATGTTTTGGAACTCTTCCTCCTCTTCCCCGTGGTGGTGTTCCTCCGCAGCGTGTGCGTCGTGGACTTCCTTGTCGCTGTGCGACAGGAGGGTGAACGCTCCGATGGCCACCAGTGTGGCGGCGGCCACGACAGCCAGGCGTATGACATTGTTTTTCATTGCTCGTTATGTGGTTTTATTTTTCGCTGCAAAGGTAGCGAAACGTCCGCATAACGGGAAACAAAAAGCGAGGCAACCGCCGTTTTCTGCAACTGGGTTGCAAGTTTATTCGTTGCCAGTGAACTGGCCGATGAACAACAGTGCACCGCTCTGCGAGTCGCTGATGGTGTAGACGAACGGACGGTCAGCAATGAACTCCACGTTGCGGTATTCCATGGGAAGTGCACTGGTCAGCATGACGGCAGCCGTCACGGCGGCAGCCTTCGTGCCCTCCTCGCTGACCTCTATCTTGGCCTTCTGCAACATCTGCGACACGTAGAAGCGACCGTCGGCAAAGCGACTGAAATCGGCCTCCACAGGACTGAAGATGGTGGGGGCGCCCAACGTGCTGATAATGCCGTTGAGGGACAACTTCGTCTCCGTGGTGAACTGGGGCAGTTTCAGGTTGACCTTACACGTCTCCATCCTATCGCGCAGCGTGTCCAACGACTGTGTATTGATGGTGGCCATCATGTCACTGATGCTCTTGTCTTCGTCGGGCAGGAGCACTGTCATGCGATAGGTGCCGTTGCCGTAGGGCAGTACGACGGCGCGGTAGCCCGCCATTTCCGCATACTGGAACTTGTTGCGCTGATGCATCATCTTCACCTTTTGGATGTTTCGCGTGTAGCCGTGGAATGGCTCCTCGTGGGTGTCACGAGTCTTAAACTTCTTCTCCCACGTCCCGTTGAAATAGATGGCATTCAACAGATACGATACGGCAGCAGGGTCGGTCTGGTCGATGATGGTGGGAATCATACCGTCGGTCTGCTTGGCACACCAGCCGTTGATGCGCTTCAGGGTGGAGGGCTTGCTGAAGTCCATACTTTCCACACCGGCTCGGTAGCTGTCCTTCATGGTCTCGACGAACGCTGGGCGGAGACGGTACTGCTGGTTGACGGCAATATAGTTGGCTATGCTCACCGTGGTCTGTCGGTCGAGTCGTCCAGCCTTCTCCAACAGTTCTTTATAGAGCGCGTTGAGTTCATTCACGGCAATGCCTTCGCAACCGATGGCCTTGAGTATCTCCTGACGCGTGCCTCCATCGGCACCATTGGCCAGCATACCCATGAGGTAGGCGGCACTCAGTGGCGAGATGACCGTACTGCCGAGGCTGCGCGCCTGGTTGAAGAACTGGAGGGCGAAGGCATTGTTCCTGCCCACGATGTCGCGCTGTGCGTCGCTGAGGGATAGGTGTACGTCTTCCGTGTCGGTGTCGCGCTCGGGTGTGGCGATGATGATGTTGCCTGTCGGCTGCTCTTCTGGTGTCTGCAGTTGTTTGCCGCTACCACAGGAGGCGGCCAGTGCTGCGGCGGTCAACAACACCGCCGATGTCGTGTCGTGTTTCATTGTCATTCCGCGTTTTTGAGTTCTTCTAAATCTTGCTGCAAAGTTACACTTTTTATTTGAAACTGGAATTGACGAAGGTCAAAAATAAACCGCTTTCACGGAAAATACGCCCGAAAAAGTACGGGACACCACGGAATCCCCTTAACTTTGCGCCTAGAAAGGAAAGCATATAAAGGAATAGCTTTTAAGGTAAAGAGATTGTTTTAGGAAATAAAAGTGAGCCGTACGTGATGACGGCTCACTTTTTTGTGTCTAATAACTTTCGAATCATAAGTAAAAACCGAAAAATATCTAATGTTTGTTGGCTGTTAGACGAAAAAAGTGTAACTTTGCAACCAATTACAACGAATAACACATAAAAAGGATAGAGATGAAACATCAATTACGCAGTGCTGTATGCACTGAAGGAAGAAGAATGGCCGGTGCGCGCGCACTCTGGGTGGCCACAGGAATGAAACACGAACAGTTCGGTAAACCGATTATTGCCATAGTCAACTCTTTCACGCAGTTCGTACCAGGTCATACGCACCTGCACGAGATTGGACAGATTGTACGGGAGGAGATAGAAAAGATGGGCTGCTATGCCGCTGAATTCAATACCATCGCCATCGACGATGGCATCGCCATGGGACACGATGGTATGCTCTATTCGCTGCCCTCTCGCGACATCATCGCCGACTCGGTGGAGTATATGGTCAACGCGCATAAGGCGGATGCCATGATCTGCATCTCCAACTGCGACAAGGTGACACCAGGCATGCTGATGGCGGCCATGCGACTGAACATCCCAGCGGTGTTCTGCTCGGGTGGACCGATGGAGGCTGGTCGTTGGAGAGGGGAGAACGCAGATCTCATCACGGCTATGGTGAAAGGTGCTGACCCGTCGGTCAGCGACGAGGAACTGCAGGAGATAGAACAGTGTGCCTGTCCTGGATGCGGCAGTTGCTCGGGTATGTTCACCGCCAACTCAATGAACTCGCTCACGGAGGCCATCGGACTCTCGCTGCCTGGCAACGGTACCATCCTTGCCACGCATGAGCGACGCGTGGAACTGTTCCGGGAGGCTGCCCGGCAAATCGTGAAGAATGCACGGGCCTACTATGAGGATGGCGACGAGCGCGTACTGCCGCGTAACATAGCTACTCGACAGGCTTTTCTCAATGCTATGACACTCGACATCGCCATGGGCGGTTCCACCAATACGGTGCTCCACCTGTTGGCCGTGGCGCAGGAGGCAGGGGCAGACTTCACGATGAACGACATCGACGTGTTGAGCCGTAAGACACCGTGTCTCTGTAAACTCGCACCAAACACCCAGAAATATAGTGTTCAGGAGTGCAACCGTGCCGGTGGTATCTTAGGCATTCTTAACGAACTCAACAAAGGGGGTCTGATCGATGGTTCTGTCCACCGCGTGGACGGCATGACGCTGGGCGAAGCCATGGCGAAATATGATATAGCCAACCGACCTGCCATCTATTTCTCAGCTCCTGGTCAGCGCTTCAGCACCAAGATGGGTTCGCAGAACGAACAGTATCCATCGCTCGACGAAGACCGTGCCAGTGGCTGCATCCGCGACATCGCACACGCCTATACCAAAGATGGTGGCTTGGCCGTCCTTTTCGGCAATATCGCACAGGACGGTTGCGTGGTTAAGACAGCGGGTGTCGACGAGTCGTTGTGGCACTTCGAAGGATCAGCAGTTGTGTTCGATTCGCAGGAGGATGCCTGCGAGGGTATCCTCGGTGGAAAGGTGAAGAAGGGCGACTGCGTGGTGATCACCCACGAGGGACCGAAGGGTGGACCGGGCATGCAGGAGATGCTGTATCCCACCTCTTATATAAAGAGTATGCACATGGGTAAGGAGTGCGCGCTGATTACCGACGGACGCTTCAGTGGCGGTACGTCGGGACTGAGCATTGGACACATCTCGCCAGAGGCTGCCGCAGGTGGTAACATCGGAAAGATAAAAGATGGTGACATCATCGAGATAGACATCCCCAACCGCACCATCAACGTGCGGCTGAGCGACGAGGAACTGGCTGCCCGTCCAGCACAACCGCTGAAGCGCAACCGACAGGTGTCGAAGGCGCTGCGTGCCTATGCCCAGAGTGTTTCCTCGGCCGACAAGGGTGGGGTGAGGGTCATCGACTGATTCGCATGACCGTATCTGTATGAAAGAGAAAAAACAGGAAAGCATGGAAAAGATAAAAGGTAGTGAGGCGTTGATGCTGGCACTGAAGAACGAAGGGGTAACCACCATATTCGGTTATCCAGGCGGCTCCATTATGCCAGTGTATGACGCACTCTACGACTATACCAGAGGAGACAAGAAGGCCTTCGACCATATCCTCGTGCGCCACGAACAGGGGGCAACACACGCCGCCGAGGGCTATGCTCGCGTGAGCGGAGAGGTGGGGGTCTGCTTGGTGACGAGTGGTCCGGGTGCCACCAATACCATGACGGGGGTGGCGGATGCCATGCTCGACTCGACACCCATCGTGGTGATTGCTGGACAGGTACCTGTCGCAGCCTTAGGAACGGATGCGTTTCAGGAGGTGGACCTCGTAGGACTGGCACAGCCTATCTCTAAGTGGAGCTATCAGATTCGTCATGCGGAGGACATCGCATGGGCGGTGAGCCGGGCGTTCTATATCGCACGGAGCGGAAGACCGGGCCCCGTGGTACTCGACTTCCCGAAGAATGCACAGACGGAAGAGGTGGTGTTCCAACCGCAGAAGGTGGACTTCGTGCGCTCCTATGTGGCCAGTCCGAAGCTCAACGGCGAGGCGGTGGCTAAGGCGGCCAAGTGGATCAACAGCGCCAAGCGACCATTGGCACTCGTGGGACAGGGCGTGGAGTTAGGAAATGCCCAACAGGAACTGCTGGACTTCTTGGAGAAAACGGATATACCAGCGGGACGCACCATGTTAGGACTCAGCGCACTGCCCTCTGACCATCCGCTCAACGCTGGGATGCTGGGCATGCACGGCAACTATGCGGTCAACATGAAAGAGCAGGAGTGCGATGTGCTGATAGCCATCGGCATGCGCTTCAGCGACCGTGTCACGGGTAATGTGAAGACGTATGCCAAGCAGGCTAAGATCATCCATCTGGACATCGACAAGAGCGAGATAGATAAGAATGTGAAGAGTGACGTGGCCATCGTCGCTGATTGCAAGGAGTCGCTACCGGCCTTGACAGCATTGGTGCATCAGGCCAACCACCAGGAGTGGCGCGACTCGTTCCTGCCTCTGCAGGAGCAGGAGCGCACGCGCGTCATCGAACCGGCCATCCATCCCAAAGAGGGACCGCTGTTGATGGGCGAGGTGGTGCACGCCGTGGCTGAGGCCACACCCGACGATGCCGTCCTCGTGACAGACGTGGGACAGAACCAACTCTTCGCCACCCGCTATTTCAAGTACCACCACAACCGCAGCATCTGCACCAGTGGCGGACTGGGCACGATGGGCTATGGCATGCCGGCAGCCATCGGTGCCGCCTTCGGTGCGCCCGACCGCATGGTGTGTTGCTTCATGGGTGATGGTGGCTTCCAAATGTGCATCGAGGAATTAGGCACCATCATGGAACAGCAGACACCCGTGAAGATGATTCTCATGAACAACCATTATTTAGGCAACGTGCGGCAGTGGCAGGATATGTTCTGGCATCGGAGGAAGTCGTTCACCAAGATGCTGAATCCCTGCTACGAACTGATTGCACAGGCGTATGGCATTCCCTACGAGGCGGTCACCGACCGTGCCCGTCTGTCTGCTGCCGTCCAGAAGATGGTGGAGACGGAAGGACCGTATATCTTGGAGTGTGCCATCTTAGAGGACGACAACGTGTTGCCGATGACGCCACCAGGACTCAACGTCGACGACATGATGTTAGAGGTTAACGTATGACCGCCCCCTGTTCTCATATCTCAAACAACAAGCAACAATGGAAAAGAAAGTAAACGACAAGACCCTATACACCCTGTTGGTCTATTCGGAGAACATAGCGGGTATCCTCAACCAGATCACCGCCGTGTTTACGCGCCGACAGGTTAATATCGAGAGCCTAAACGTGTCGCCGTCCAGCATCGAGGGCATCCATAAGTATACCATCACGGCATGGAGCGACGAAGACCAGATCAGTAAGATCACCCGACAGATTGAGAAGAAGATTGACGTGGTCAAGGCGGACTATTTCACCGACAGCCAGCTCTTCATCCGCGAGACGGCACTCTATAAGCTCTCTACCGACACGGTGTTCGGCAATCCTGAGATATGCCGCATCATCCGCCGCGCAGACGCCAGCATCACGGAGGTCAACCCGACGTATGTCATCGTGATGAAGTTCGGCATCACCGCCGATATCTTGAAGCTCTACCATAAACTCAATGACTATGGCTGCGTCCTGCAGTACACGCGCAGTGGACGCATCGCCGTCACGCGCTCGACACAGGAGGAGGTCAGCGAATTCTTGGACGAAAGGGAACGCATGAATGGATAGGATTGTAAATGGAACAATGGATAAGGTGGGACGCTACGACTTCCTTGCGGAGCCCTTCCACTGCGACTGCTGCGGACGACTCTTTATGGGACACTTAGGCAACCATCTGCTCAACGCGGCCGATTTCCATTCCACCGACCGGGGCTTCGGCCTGCGCTATCTGATGCAGGCTCACCGGGCGTGGGTGCTGTCGCGACTGGCGATAGAGATGGAGGAGATGCCCGTCCAATATGCACCGTTCACCGTGGAGACGTGGGTGGATAGTGCCATGCGCTATTTCACACAGCGCAACTTCGCCGTCAGCGGCAAGGATGCTCAGGGACGCGACAAAGTCTATGGCTACGGACGCTCGGTATGGGCCATGATAGACACGGAGAGTCGACAACCCACCGATATCCTCGCCGTCAACGACGGTGCGATAAAGCAATGGGTGGAAACGGAAAAAGCCTGTCCTGTCGAGAAGGGCGGACGGGTGCAGATGACGGACGGGGCGGAATATGTGCGCACCATCGATACCTATTATAATGATGTGGACATCAACGGACACATCAACTCGGTGAAGTACATCGAACACGTACTGGATCTGTGGCCCGTCGACTGGTATCGCACCTTCCGCATCAAGCGCATCGAGATGGCCTATGTGGCTGAAGCTCACGCTGGCGACCGCCTCTCCTTCTGGCGAGAGACGCACGACGACAACGAATACTGCATACGCATCTGCAAGGATGAGAATGTAGAGGTATGCAGAAGTAAGGTTAAATTTGTGAAAGTTTGAAAGAATATTTGGCTGATTAATGGTAATTTGTTACCTTTGCAGCTGAAATCAGTTAGTAATACGATTTATACGATTTGCAATTATGGCAGAAATGAACTTTGGTGGCGTGGTGGAAACCGTGGTCACCAGCAAGGAATTCTCTTTGGAGAAAGCACGTGAAGTATTGAAAAACGAAGTGATTGCCGTCATCGGTTACGGTATTCAGGGTCCCGGACAGGCTTGCAACCTGCGCGACAATGGCTTCAACGTCATCGTCGGACAGCGTCAAGGCAAGACCTACGAAAAGGCCGTGGCAGACGGCTGGGTGCCTGGCAAGACCCTCTTCTCCATCGAAGAGGCTGCCGAGAAGGGTACGATCCTCTGTATGCTCCTCTCGGATGCCGGCCAGATCCAGGTGTGGCCTAACATCAAGAAATATCTGACACCCGGAAAGACACTGTACTACAGCCATGGCTTCGCCATCAACTGGAGCGACCGCACGGGTGTGGTGCCTCCGAAGGATGTCGACGTGATCATGGTGGCTCCCAAGGGCTCAGGCACCTCGCTGCGCACGATGTTCTGCGAGGGACGCGGCCTGAACTGCTCGTATGCTGTCTATCAGGATGCCAGCGGAAAGGCTAAGGAGAAGACCATCGCCTTCGGCATCGGCATCGGAGCCGGCTATCTGTTTGAAACGACCTTCCAGCGCGAGGCCACCAGCGACCTGACGGGTGAGCGTGGCTCACTGATGGGTGCCATCCAGGGACTGCTGTTGGCACAGTATGAGGTGCTGCGCGAGAATGGACACACGCCCTCCGAGGCCTTCAACGAGACCGTTGAGGAATTGACACAGAGCCTTGGCCCGCTGTTTGGTGCAAAGGGCATGGACTGGATGTATGCCAACTGTTCCACCACAGCACAGCGCGGCGCACTGGACTGGGCTCCTCGCTTCCACGATGCCGTGAAACCGGTGATGGAGTGGCTCTACTACTCGGTGAAGACGGGCAACGAGGCGCAGATCTCTATCGATGCCAACTCGAAACCCGACTATCGTGCCGGACTGGAGAAGGAACTGGAGGCCATGCGCAACCAGGAGATGTGGCGCGCTGGCGAGACCGTCCGCAAACTGCGTCCCGAGAATCAAGAGGGTTAACCCTGTTGCATAGATTGATAATAAAGAAGGCCGCTACCCCATTCGGGCAGCGGCCTTCTTTTAGAAAAAAACGAGTTTTTCTTGGTTTTTCCCTCACTTAATCGTACCTTTGCAGGAGCTTAGTATCAAGACATGAAAAAATACATATATGATCTGGTTGTGAAGGGCGTGGACCACATCAGTCCGAAGCATGTGCTGCTCAGACTGTCACACAGCGATGTCCTACCCGAAATGTTTCCCGGACAGTTTGTCGAGGTCGGTATGGAAGGGGTCGATGGCGTATTGCTCCGCCGCCCTATCTCTATCAACTTCGTGGATAGGGAGCACAACGAGCTGTGGCTCATGGTGGCCCTGGTGGGCAAAGGCACGCGCAGCCTCGGACAACTGCAGGAGGGCGATACCCTTAACTGCATCCTGCCGCTGGGTCATGGCTTCACCATGCCCGAGAACCGCTCCGAACGCCTCCTCTTAGTAGGCGGTGGAGTGGGGGTGGCCCCTCTGCTCTATATGGGGGCGGAGATGCAACGACAGGGCTTCGAACCGACGTTCCTGCTGGGCGCACGCTCCAAGGCAGACCTCTTGGAATTGGAATACTTCAACCGCTACGGGCGTGTCTGCATCACCACCGAAGATGGCTCCGAGGGCGAGCGCGGCTTCGTCACCAACCATCCCGTGCTGAACAAGGAAACCTTCGATCGCATCGTCACCTGTGGCCCGAAACCCATGATGATGGCAGTGGCACGCTATGCTGCACAGGCCAATGTGGAGTGTGAGGTGTCACTGGAGAATATGATGGCGTGCGGACTCGGTGCCTGCCTCTGCTGTGTGGAGAAAACGGTGCGCGGCAACCGCTGCGTCTGCAAGGACGGTCCAGTATTTAACGTAAAACAACTGCTATGGCAAATCTGAAAGTGAACATCGGCCGGCTGTCTCTCAAGAACCCGGTCATGACGGCCTCTGGCACCTTCGGCTACGGACTGGAGTATGCCGATTTCGTACCCCTCGACCAGTTGGGCGGCTTCATCGTGAAAGGCACGACACTGAAGCCGCGCGAAGGCAACGACTATCCGCGCATGGCGGAAACACCAGCGGGCATGCTGAACTGTGTGGGACTCCAGAATAAGGGTGTGGACTATTTCTGCGAACAGATCTACCCACAACTCAAGGACATCGATACCAATGTCATCGTCAACGTCAGCGGGTCGTCACCCGACGACTATGCCGAGTGCGCCGCGCGCATCGATGCCCTGGAGCGCATCCCAGCCATAGAACTCAACATCTCGTGTCCCAATGTGAAAGGTGGTGGCATGGCGTTTGGCGTGACCTGTGCAGGAGCCGAGAGCGTGGTGAAGGCGGTGCGCGAGCGTTATCATAAGACGCTCATCGTCAAGTTGTCACCCAACGTCACCAATATTGCCGACATCGCTCGCGCCTGTGAGGCACAGGGTGCCGACAGCGTGTCGCTGATCAACACACTGATGGGCATGGCCGTCGACATCGAGAAGCGACGTCCCGTGCTCAGCATCGCCACGGGTGGACTGAGCGGCCCTGCCGTTAAACCTGTCGCCCTGCGCATGGTGTGGCAGGTGGCACATGCCGTCAAGATTCCAGTGGTAGGACTCGGAGGCATCATGAATGCCCGCGATGCCATCGAATTCCTAATGGCGGGAGCCACCGCCATAGAGATAGGTACCGCCAATTTCATCGACCCCACCGTCACCATGAAGGTGCGCGACGGCATAGACCACTGGCTCGACACCCACGGCTGCCATTCGGTGGGCGAAATCATCGGATGCTTGGATTAACCTGCTGCATCTTAGTAAAGCAAGCCGAACGCCCATAGGGGAAGTACATTGGCATAGCCCGACTCAATGTCATCTTTCACTATATATCCGTTCGCGACCTCTGATATCTGCTTTTGTCCCTTTTTGCGGCCACCAACCTCAAAGGTCATGCCATCCACAAGGAAGTCAGAGACTGGTGAAGAGGTCACGTCTCCCAACACCCGCATCTGGTTCATGAAAAAAGTCTCGCGTACGTTGCCTATGTTTGCCCGCTTGGGAGAAAGGGCGTATATCAGATTGGTGTTGTCCAAATAGAGTTTCTCCGTTTTCCCCAGCCCACGCAAACCTCCTACGGCATCACGCAGTTGCGCTATCATACCAGCCCGTTCCATATATATCAAGTAGTCTTGGATGTAGTTGCGACTTATCCCTGTGACATCTGCCAATTTCTGCATCACGGGTTTGAAAGGAACACTTTCCGCCACTACCATCAGCAGTTGCTTCAGTTTCTTTCCCACAGAGGCGTTGGCGTTCATATATAAGGGGATGTCACTCTCCATCGTCTGCGCCACCACTTGCATCAGTTCCATGTCGTATGCGTCGTCACTACCAAAAGGATAGTAGCCCCGTTTCAGATAGTCGTGAAATAATGGCAGCGGATGCGCTACGCCTGGTATGTCATATTCATGTTTTAAGAGTTGACTGACGCTGAGAGCCTCCATTCTCACACCATGGAACAAATGGAGGTATTCCCTAAACGAGAGTCCTTGCATCTCGTATATGGGCACACGACGGCTCAAGTCTGCCATACCCTTTGTGATGTCCAGTATGGAGGAACCCGAGATGATGAGTTGTAAATCGGAATAGCTGTCGTAGATTTGCTTCACCTCCATCGACCATCCTTCATACTTGTGAATCTCGTCAATAAAGAGATGCTTGCCACCCATCTTGTAGAAATGGTCTGCTACGTCAACCAACGTGTGTGATGCAAAATATAGGTGGTCAGCCGACACATATAGCGTGTCTTTTAAGTCCAACTGCATCTTGATGTATTGCAAGAGCATGGTGGACTTGCCCACACCGCGTGGCCCCACCAAGCCAAAAGCGTGTCCTTGCCAAGCTATGCGATGGTACTCATAGCGTATCAAATCGGTGGGGGTGTCCCGAAGCTGTCGTTTGAAATTCTCGAATAGTTGTTCCATCTGCCATTTGTTTTTGCTGCAAAATTACATTTTTTGCATCAAAAATGTGCAAGATTTGCCATAAATTGCACAAATCTTGTGCAATTTGTGTAATATCCATGCTTCGCTGCTTAGTGCCACGATTTCTGAGCCCGCAGCCTCCAGCCCCTTGCCTCCAGCCCGTCAGCGTATGATTAAGCATTTACTCATGCATATTCTGGGCGTGACAAGCATCCACAACTGTAATGGTGTTCCCGTCAAATGTGTAGGCAAAGTACCACTTGTCCGTGTTGGCCATGAAGTAGCCCCGCTCCATCCATCTCGTTATCGTCGGCTCACGGCGCTGAAGACCATTCTCAATGCTGTAGATGGCATCATAGGCCTCCTGCAC
>CAVAIX010000002.1:0-39324 GCA_963588695.1 Bacteroidaceae bacterium
AGCGAATAGAATACAAAATAAATGCCAATTTATTTTTATTCTTGAGCGAAAGTACTTTCGACGCGCAGCGTCAGAGGTACGAATAAGCGAATAGAATACAAAATAAATGCCAATTTATTTTTATTCTTGAGCGAAAGTACAAAAAGAAAAGCTTTTTTCGAACGAAAAATCCCCCGCCCAGAAGGTCGGAGGATTTTCTTTTTTGACTGTGCGTCGAAATGCTGATTAGTTCATGGCGAAGAACAGGTCGTTGCCAGCCATCATGCGAGCCTTATAGACGCCGTCAGCATTGAGCGTGAAATTCTCGGTCTCACCATTGATGTTGGCCATGATGGTTCCGTCACCATTGAAGCGGAAGAGCTCTTTCACCTCACCGTTTTGTTCCATAGACCAAGAGTCGGTCTTCTCGTTGTGAATGAAGCGCGTTACATCACCGTCGGGAGATTTTACCTCGTATCCGTTCTTCGTGGTGGTCACGGCGTAGTAGCGGCCGTCCTTGCCCATCACCTGCTTGGTTTTTCCAGTGTTGGCCAGAGGATTAGTGCCAGTCCAGAACTCAATGGAGTTGAGCACCAGTGCGTCAGCCGTCATGCAAATACCACCGACAATCGGGGTGAGGATGAAGCCCACGATGGCGTTGACATACTTGTTGTCGGTCATCACGGTTTCCCAGTGTGCAAACTTGTTGAACAGGGTGAATGAACCGATGCACGAACTTGTTGCAAAGCAACCGATGAGCAGCCATGCTGCCACTTTCACATTGATTTTTTTCATTGTTGTTTTGATTTTTGGTGAATATGAAGGTTTATAACTCACTAAAGGTAATTGACGGCTTCGGGCCCCATGCAGAAGAGTAGGTCGAGGATGGACAGGTTAGGTTGGAATCCGTGGCGTTGCTCGAACACCTGCCAGTAACGACGCGGCTGGAAGTCGGCATCGGGTAGCGGGTGTTTGGCGTGGATGATGCTCCGGAAATCGTCAAGTGTGTCGCAGCCAGCAGTCCCTTCAGCAGTGCTGTCAACTGTCGGCTGGTAGGAAGAGGTATAGGCTACGGCAGGACTGATATCAAGCAGGCGGCAGATGGTCTGGCGTACCTCCTCGTTGAAGTCTATCAGACGGTCGATACGGTGTTCGTAGAAGGGGCGGATATCGTCGGCATAATATTCAAAAAATGGACTCTCGCTGTAGGCACTGTGAAGCGCATTCCAGTGGACGCGTCGCCATTGGTTGTGGTCACTGATGCGCAAGTTCTTTACCTCGCGCCCATCCGTCTGCTGCTCAACGGGGACGGTCAATGCTTGGAGGCCGTTAGCCGTTGCGATGATATAACGGTTGCGGTAGGTCTGTTTCTGGTAGGAGTCGTATTGTTCGATGAGCGTGCGGTCGTAGCGGTAGAGTTTCTGATACCACTGGACGGGACCGAAACAAGTGGTTTGCAACAGGGCGGTTCTTACCATAGACAACTCCTTTCTGGGCGGTAGCCCTCAAAGGGATTCTTGGTATCGTCGTGGCTGTAGAGTACACCGACGACACGCCCGATGATGTTGCTCTCGCTGACGAATCCTAAATGCTGTGAGTCAACGGGATTGTCGTCGGCAATGGACTCCATCCAGTAGCTGTCGCGGGTGCTGCAGGTGACACGTCCTGGCACCAGTAGCGGGCCACTGGAGGTGTGAACGGTATCGCCAGGAATGGCTGTGCAGCGAGCAATGCAAATGCCTTGCAGCGAGTCACCGGGCATATCGAAGGCTACGATGTCGCCACGCTGGAGCTTTGCGCGCAACAGACGGCTGTAAGGCAGCAGGCTACCCCCACCGATGCGCAATCCGTAACTCCAGCGGTTGACGAGCAGCCGGTCGCCAGTGACGAATGTCGGGGCAAGGGCACGTCCGTCGACGGTATAGAGCGAAAAGGCCAAGGTACGAAAGCCCAGCACCAGCACGAATGCTGATGCAAATGCAATCAGAAACTTCAGCCAGTTTGCCATAAGCAGAGCTATTTGATATTGTCTACTAAGTTGAATATCCTGTTCCAGCGGATGCTCGAGAAACCGTGTCGATCTGGGTCGCTACTCCACCAAATGAAGATGGGTTTCCCGACGATGTGGTCTTCGGGCACGAACCCCCAGTATCTGGAGTCAAGGGAGTTATGGCGGTTATCGCCCATCATCCAGTAGTAGTCGAGCTTGAAGGTGTAGGACGTAGCGACCTTCCCGTTGATGAGAATCTTCCCGTCAGCCACCTCCAGTGTATTGCCCTCGTAGGTACGTATACAACGTTCATAGATGGGCAGGTTTTCCAGTGTCAGCGTGATGCGCTTACCCTTGGCAGGAATCCACACGGGCCCATAGTTGTCGCGTGTCCAGTGGGTGTTGCCGTTGAGGGGATAGATGTCAAGTGTGCTGTTGTCATCGCAGTAGCGGATTTGCTCCACCAAGTCTTTGCGCTTGGAGAGCACGCTGACGGCATGTTGCGTCAGTGGCAAATAACCAGCCGTATTCAGCGACATCATATCTTCCATCGTGATGCCCAGTTCCTGCATGAGCTCCTCGGGGATGTTCTGCCGGAGTTTCACCCAGTAGGCATACTGCACGTTGTCTGGTTCCTTGTTGGCCTTGCCATCGAGGTAGACAATGTGGTTCTTAATCTGTAACGTCTGACCAGGCAGTCCGACACAGCGTTTCACGTAGTTCTCGCGGCGGTCGGCTGGTCGGGTGATGATTTCGCCGTACTCCCCTGGATTCTGTGCCACCTCCTGCCTTCCTGCCTGATAGATGAGGTCGAAATAGAGACGGCGTTGTTCTGCCGTGAGAGAGTCGGGATTTGGGCGTTGCGGATAAATCTGGTAACCCAGTCGATAGCAGAGCAGATAGAAGTCTTGAGCCTGGTATTGTGGGGCGGCACACAGTGTGTCGCCTGCTGGATAGTTGAACACCACGATGTCGTTGAGTTGCACTTGACCAAGTCCCTTGGCACGTCGATACTGCCAGTGTGGCCAGTCAAAATAGCTCTTACATTCAAACACAGGCAGTGTGTGTTGTGTGAGCGGCATGGTGAGCGGTGTTTCGGGAATGCGTGGTCCGTAGCTGACCTTCGACACGAACAGGTAATCTCCCGTCAGCAGCGACTTCTCCAGTGAGCTGGACGGAATGACGTAGTTTTGGAAAAAGAAGAGGTTGACGAAATAGACGGCCACGAGGGCGAATACGATGGCATCCACCCACGACATGACGAAGCGGACAGGACCTTCTGCGTCTTTCCACCACTGCCAACGTATCTTCTTGGTGATGTAGACATCATAAATGAACGGCACGACGATGAGACCGAGCCAAGACTTCAGCCATACTAAAAATAGCAGATAGAGCAGAAGCACCACGGAAAACTTTATCCATTGCCGCTTCATATTGAGCTTTTCTTTTCTCTTGTCATTCATGGCTCAGAACTTAAACATGTCGGAGATGGTGAGTAGTCCTTGATGGTCTTTGGTATATTCAGCGGCCAGCACGGCACCGAGTGCGAATCCCTTACGGCTGTGCGCGTCGTGGGTGATGGTGATGAGGTCGGCTTCCGAGTCGTAGCGCACGGTGTGGATGCCCGGCACTTCACCGCGTCGGATGTGATCCACGCGCAGTTTCTTCGGATCTGTAGTTTCTTCTGCCCACGCCTCTTTGCGGTTGATGCGCTCCACAATCTCGTCGGCCAGTGTGATGGCCGTGCCACTGGGGTGGTCGAGTTTGTGGACATGGTGGGTTTCCTCCAGTTCCACGTCGTATTGTGGGAACTGGTTCATGATGTGTGCCAGATAGCGGTTTACTGCTGAGAAGATGGCCACGCCGATGCTGAAATTGGAAGCCCAAAACAGGGTTTGCCCCTCCTCGCTACACATCCGTCGCACGTCGTCGCCGTGGTCTTTCATCCATCCAGTAGAGCCACTGACCACCTTCACGCCCTGCGCAAACGCCTTGAGATAGTTGTCGTAGGCCGCCTGTGGAGCGGTGAACTCAATGGCAACCTCTGCCGAGCGAAAGGCAGGTGTGTCAAAGTCCTGTCGGTTATCAATGTCGATAATGCTCACGATTTCGTGGCCGCGTTCCTTGGCAATCTGTTCTATCATCTTGCCCATCTTGCCGTAGCCTATCAATGCTATTTTCATCTTACCTTTGTTTTTAGTGTGATACGCGATTGTACGTATCATTTTGCAAAGGTACACATTTTACATCATAATATGCTGTTTTGCAACAGAAAATAACATTTATAAAGCAGAACTTTTCCCTCGGCTGACGGAATGAATT
Organism: Bacteroidaceae bacterium; assembly: GCA_963588695.1. Lineage (GTDB taxonomy): Bacteria > Bacteroidota > Bacteroidia > Bacteroidales > Bacteroidaceae > Prevotella. The sequence goes on from CAVAIX010000002.1 coordinate 4,292, forward strand.
TACCATCCCGTAAGGGCTCCCATTAAATTCCCTAGGAAAAACGATTAAATTTCCTAGGAAAATGGATCGTTTTTCCTAGGAAAATAAATCCATTGTCCCAAGCCCCCTGAAAAGGGCTGTGGAATCCAACATAAAAGACACCTGGATTTCGGGAAAAACAGCGTCAGCAATGGATATCAAACACGAAGCGTACGCCGGCATCCTCGTTGCGGCAGGCCATGATGGTGCCACCATGCATCATCACAGCATTTTTCACGATGGCCAGTCCCAGTCCCGTACCACCCATCTTGCGACTGCGCCCTTTGTCGACACGGTAGAAGCGTTCGAAGATGCGAGAGAGGTGCTCTTGTGGAATGCCCACACCGTTGTCGGAGAAGCAGAAGTGCCAGTAGTCACCGGTTCGCTGTGCGGTCAGCGTGATAGTCGTATTATCCCCAGCGTATGCAATGGCATTATCGGTTAGGTTACGGAAAACGCTGTAAAGCAGCGAGGCATTACCGCGCACCATGAGTGGGGAGGGCAACTGGTTACAGAAGGTCATCTGGCGGTCGGACAGTTGGAGGGCGGTTTCCTGCTGGATGCGGTTGACGGTCTCGCTGATGTCGACTGGTTCGAACTCGTAGCTAACGCGTCCAGAGTCCAAGCGGTGAAGCGTGGAGATGTCCTGCAAGATGGCGGTGAGGCGCTGGGTCTGCGCAAAGCTACGCTCCAGAAAGAGATGACGGTTCTCCTCGCTCATGTGGGTGTCAGTCAAGATGGTCTCGATATAACCCTGGATGCTAGCTACGGGTGTCTTCAACTCGTGGGCGGCATTTTGGATGAGTTCGTGTTTCAGGCGGTTTTGCTCCTCCTTAGTGTATTGCAGTCGCCGGTAAATCTTGATGATGCGCTCGGCAATCTCGCCCAACTCGTCGCCCGGAAATTTCGTTAAATCCTCCACATCGAGGCTTTCGTTGGCAGCGGCTCGCTGTGCGAAGAGTCGCAGTTGGTTGATGTTGCGGTCGAGCCGCTTGCCGAAGCGGAACAGTAGGCACGACAGCAGAGCCACGATGCCCAGCGCCATCCAGATGTAGTGTTGCTCGGTCTGGAGGGCTTCAGTCAGTGTGTGGTTGTAGGGCAGGGCGGAGCGAACCACGTAGTGTTGTCCATGGAAATGGGAGGCGGAGTAGAAGTATTCCTTTCCCGTGCTGGCGCTTTTCCGGTCGATGTCGGAGCCTGCACCGTGTGCCAGAGCCTCTTTCACCTCCTTGCGCTGTAGGTGGTTGCCCATAGCGGCATAGTCCTTCCGCATATTGTCGTAGAACACGCGGCCTTGCTCGTCAATCAGTGTGAGGCGCAGACCAGGAATATAGTGGCGGCGTTCAAAGGCGGCAACGGCAGCCTCCGAGTGGTCGCCACCAGCGGTCAGCGACTGGCTGAGCTGTTCGTTGTAGTCTTGCAACTGGATGTTGAGTCGTTCAATCTTGAACTCCTTCTCGCGGTGATGCTGGAACAGGATGAACACCACGGCAAAGATACAGAACACGGAGATAATCTGGAAGGAGAACTTGTTGCCGATGGACATAGGAGGAGATCTTTTGCAGTTGGAAACGGGATGAGTCCTTTGGGGTTAGGGGTTGAAGTAATAGCCGTAGCCCAGGCGGGTACTGATACACGGGGCGTAACGTCCAATCTTCTTGCGCATACGGGTGATGTTCACGTCGACGGTGCGGTCAAGCACCATCACATCGCGGGGCCACACTTGATCGATGAGTTCCTGACGAGAGAACACGCGACCCTTGTATTCGAGCAGTAAGCGTAGCAGTTCGAACTCTGTCTTGGTGAACGCCACCTCCTCTCCGTCGACAGTCACGGTCTTGGTGTTGAGGTTGAGCACCAGGTGTTCGTAGCGTAGCGTGTCGGGGGCTGTCTGTACGCTGTGCGTGCTGCGGTTCAACACGGCCTTGACGCGTGCCAGTACCTCCATGATTCGGAAGGGCTTGGCGATGTAGTCGTCGGCACCAATGCCGAACCCTTGCAGCGTGTCCTGTTCGGTATCCTTGGCCGTGAGGAAGATGATGGGCACATGAGCAGTCTGCTCGTTGGCCTTGAGACGACGTGCTAAGTCGAAGCCCGACAGACCGCCCATCATGACATCGAGCAGCAGGAGGTCGAAGGCTTCCAGCGGCAGTTCCAAAGCCTCCTCTGCCGAATTGGCCTCCGTCACCTCGTAACCATTGTTGCGCAGGTTGTACGCCAAGATTTCGCAGAGGTTCTGCTCGTCGTCGACCACAAGGATTTTATAGGTCTTGTCTTCTTTCATCGGTGCAAATGTAGTGATTATTTTTCAATATCCTTGCTCCTCACGCTTAAAAATCTACCAAGATTTCTTCTTCGTCTGGTTTGAGCAGTTTCTTGCCAGCACGCAACTGGTGGCGCATGATGCTCAGCAACTCCTGGCTCTCCTGGAGGATGTTCAGGTAGATGAGCGACACCTTGTACTCACTGCTGTTGGTGGAACGCTGCATGCGGTCGATGTGGCGCTTGCGGTAGGTGGACAGCAGGTTCTTACAACTGTCAGCCTCCTGCATCGTATCGTTGTAGCGGTCGAAGCGTCGTGTGTCCAGCATCTGTGCCGTGGTTTTCATCAGTTCGTTGATGCGTTGGCGCATGGGTTCGAACTCATCCTTGTATGCTTGTGGGAGCGGTGTAAAGTTGTTGTCGACGTGGTCCTTGGCTGGGTCGAGCATACGCTTCAGACAGTAGATGTACTGCTGGTTACTATTGAAGCCTAGATGGAACCATGTGTTACGCTCGATAGAGATCTGCGAGGGAGAGCGGCGCAGGGCGAGGAACTCCCGTCGGCGGAGCTTCTCCAGTTCGTCTTGCTTATCTCTTAGGGCGCGCTGCACACGACGCAGGCCGCGTAGGTTCTGACTGGAGAAACTGTCGAGTAGGGCATCATACTGATCAATGGCAAACTGGCAGGTGCCACTCTGTGTACGGCTGACGTGCCGGCACAATACATCCCACACGATTTCGGGGTCACGGCTGCGCATCATCAACTTGAACGAAGCATCCTCGGGACTCTCCTTCTTGACCTTCTTGGCGTATTGCACATTGCTACGCACTAACAGGAAGATGGCTAAGGCCATGAAGCCGAACATGGCGATGAAACCACCATAATAAATGGTCAAGCAGACCAAGGCGCAGGCAGCGAAAGCCACACCGGCTGTCACGAACCAACCACCGATCACACTCATCACACCAGTAACGCGAAAAACGGCACTCTCGCGGCTCCACGCACGGTCAGCCAAACTGGAACCCATAGCGACCATGAAGGTGACGTAGGTGGTGGACAGCGGCAACTTGTAATTGGTGCCAATGATAATCAGGATGGAAGCCAGCACCAGGTTGACAGCGGCACGCACCATGTCGAAGGCGGCACCATCGGCCAAGACTGCCTCTTCTTTGTTAAAGCGACGGTCAATGGTCTGCATCAGTCCTTTTGGCAGATACTGCATGAGGAATCCACCGCACTCCTGTGTGGCGCGCACGATACTTCTGGCGGCACGCGACGTACCGAACATCTCGTCACTCTCGTCCTGACGACTCAGATCCACGGAGGTCTTCACCACATTCTGTGCCTTCTTTGAAGTTGCCATAGCAAAAATCATGATGCCACCTGCAATAGCCAGATAGAGGAATGGCGTTTTGGCCGATTCCATCAGGGATGTCATCATGAACGAGTCGATATCACCAGCACCGTTGCTCGCCCAGTCCTGGAACGACGAAAGGCCAGCCAGCGGTACACCGATGAAGTTGACAAGGTCGTTGCCAGCGAAGGCCATGGCCAGAGCAAACGTGCCCATGAGTACGACGAGACGGAACACGCTGACGCGCAGCATCAGCAACAGGTAAGACAGTATGGAGGCTGCAGCAAAGACGGCGACCAACAGCATCGTGGTGTTTTCATTAATCCACATCTTAGCCTGATTGCTGAATACGGGTGATTTCGCCACACCCTGTATAAAGACGAAATAGGCCAAAACAGCGAAGGAGATGCCGCCGAAGACGGCCTCTGCCACACGGTTCTTTCCTGTGCGGAAGGTGAAAATGATGCGCGTCAGCCACTGCACGATGACACCGCAGACAAAGGCTAAGGCAACGCTGACGAAGATGGCAACGATGACTGACAAGGCTTTGTCGGTATTCAGCAGGTCGGAGAGTTCCAGTGCAGGATTGCCAGCCATCTTGACGAGAGCCAGGACGAACGTACCTCCCAGCAGCTCGAACACCAGGGAGACGGTGGTCGAGGTGGGCAGTCCTAAGGTGTTGAACACGTCGAGGACGACAACATCCGTCACCATAACGGCTAAGAAGACCACCATGACCTCATGGAAGGTGTAGTTGACGGGGTGCATGATGCCGTGACGAGCCACGTCCATCATGCCTGCCGACATCAATGCTCCTGCGGCGACGCCGACGGAGGCCACGATTAGTACGGTACGGAAGCGGCCAGCCTTGGCTCCGATGGCCGACTGCAGGAAGTTGACGGCATCGTTGCTGACACCGACAAACAGGTCGAACACTGCCAGTATCAGCAGGAATGCGACGATAACGATGTAGATTGTTTCCATCTGTTGTATTTGTTGTTTTTGTAATTTCCGCTGCAAAATTACGTCACACAAGTTTCAACAGCATAACAATCCTGTTACAATCCCGTTACAAACACCCATTGTAACAGGTTCTTAACGTCTTCGTCACCATTCCGTAACACCAACGAATTATCTTTGCAACAGCAATGAAAAAGACGCAGAAACATGGATAAAAAACATCACGATATGGATGAAAAGAAAGCGGAGCGTATCCGCACTATGGTGGGATGGATTCGATTGGCCATCCTTTTAATTCTCCTTCTTATAATAGGAGTGACCGTCTGTCACGCGCAGCAGCGAGATAGTTTGGTGAACCTGCACGGTGTGTTGCGCGGCAAGTATGAATATCAACCTGAGATGAATGCGGGTCGATATGAGGTGAGAAATGCGCGCATGAGTATTAGTGGAAAACTGTCAGCACGTTCGGAGTACAAGTTGGAGGTGGATCTCTGCGACGAGTCATCAATCAAGATGAAGGATGCTTGGGTGCGGCTATTGCCGTGGAAGACGCTGCGCATCAGCATCGGCCAGCAGCGAATGCCTTTCACTATCGATGCACACCGCAATCCGACCAACCAATTTTTCGCAAACCGCAGTTTCATTGCCAAACAGGTGGGTGATATGCGCGACGTGGGACTACAGTTGGGCTACACGTTCAAGGCGGATGGGCGCAACGTGGCTGTTGTCGACGCGGGACTGTTCAACGGTAGCAACCTCGACAACCAAAAGACGGCATGGAACAGTGATTTGAACTATTCTGCGCGCCTGCAATGGTTTCCGTTACAGGGATTGGCGGTAGTGCCCAGCATCCAGCATACGGCCATTGCCGACAGGAAGGTGCAGTATACCTCACTGGACTTCGGTGCATATTATGTAACGGATCGCTGGCGCTTCGAGGCGGAGTATCTTCATAAACAGTATTCCAACGCGGCTTACGACGACTGTAGTGCGGTCAATGCAATGGTTATCTATTCAATGCCGCTGCGCAACAAGAACGGATTCATGCAGCGTGTCTCCTATCTGGTGAGGTATGACTATATGGACGACCATTCTGACGGGAAACAGGGATTTGTTATGGATGCCGACGGCAACGAGACGGGACGGCTACGAATCAGTGACTATGCGCGTCACCGCATGACAGCAGGACTCACTTTCGCCATCCGCAACCCCTACCTGCCTACGGAGCTTCATCTCAACTATGAGCGTTACTGGTATCCCAATGGTGGCATTGCCAAGGAGAGCGAGCAGGACAAGGTAGTGGCCGAACTGATGATTAGTTTCTGAACCTCAGCAGTGGCGCACAAGGTGGCGCATGGCGTGTCCACCCCAGCTGCAGTCGTTGACATAGTGAAATCCGCAGGCGCGATAGAGACGTTCGGCCTGCGGATTTCCCGTGTCTACGAGCAGGCCGACACAGGGGAGGTTCATTTCCCGTGCGCGTCCGACGGAGGCCTCGAGAAGGCGGGTGGCAATGCCGCGTTTGCGGTAGTCAGGGGCTACGGCCAAACTGTCAAGGTAGAGTTCTCCTGCCTGTGTCTCATCGTCCATACTGGAATGGTCGCGGTGTAGGTATTTCTTTGCGTAGTCCACGAATTGTCGGCGCAGTGCGTGCAGCTGGCCGCCATCGTAGCTCACCAAGATGCCAGCCACACGGTCGCCGTCCATGGCTACTAAGGTATTTCTGTAGCTGTATTGGCTGTCGGTGCGTGCCACCAGTAGCGTCATCATCGTGTGGAAGTCGTCAATGGTTGCGCCTTCGCTACAGAAGTGCAGGCAACACTCCTCAGTCATGGCCATCATGATCAGTCGGGCAATGGTTGCCGCCTGTCCAGCGGTGGCGGCCTGTATCTCTATCGTCGTTTTGTTTTCCATCGGTTGGATGTTCTTTCTCCTTATATATAATAGGAGGAGCACCGCCCAAGTCAAGGCGATGCTCCCGTTTCTATGACTTGACCGCTGTGGCTTAATCGGCCATCTTGGCCTTAACCATCTCGCGGTTCAGTCGTGCGATGTTGCTGATGGTTTCGTTCTTCGGGCACACCGCCTCGCAGGCGCGGGTGTTGGTGCAGTTACCGAATCCGAGTTCATCCATCTTAGCAACCATATTCTTCACGCGGCGTGCAGCCTCCACGCGTCCTTGGGGCAGGAGTGCGAGCTGGCTGACTTTCGACGAGACGAAGAGCATGGCAGAGCCGTTCTTGCAGGCTGCCACACAGGCGCCACAGCCAATGCACGAGGCGCAGTCCATGGCCTCGTCAGCATCCTCCTTAGGGATGAGGATGGCGTTGGCATCCTGTGCCTGCCCTGTGCGTACGGTGGTGTAGCCGCCTGCCTGCATGATTTTGTCGAAGGCGTTGCGGTCCACCATGCAGTCTTTGATGATGGGGAAGGCTGCCGAGCGCCAAGGCTCCACGGTGATGACATCACCGTCGTGGAAGCGGCGCATGTAGAGCTGACAGGTGGTTGCTCCGCGTTCGGTCTTGCCGTGCGGTGTGCCGTTGATGTAGAGGGAACACATACCGCAGATGCCTTCGCGGCAGTCGTGGTCGAACACGAAAGGTTCCTTGCCCTCGTTGATGAGTTCCTCGTTGAGGATGTCCAGCATCTCAAGGAACGAGGTGTCATCGGGGATGTCGTGCATCTCGTGGGTGTCGAAATGGCCTTGCTCTTTAGGGCCGTTCTGTCGCCAGAACTTGATGGTAAATGATATATTCATGATGCTTAGTTCTTGTAGTTACGTGTTTGTACCTTGATTGCCTCATACTCCAGCGGCTCCTTGATGAGTTCGGGCTCGTTACCTTTGCCCTTGTACTCCCAGCAGCCCACATAGAAATAGTTCTCGTCGTCGCGCTTGGCTTCGCCTTCCTCGGTCTGGTATTCCTCGCGGAAATGTCCACCGCAGCTCTCATTGCGGCTGAGGGCGTCGAAGGCTACGAGCTGTCCCATGGTGAAGAAGTCACGCAGGTGGATGGCCTTGTCGAGTTCGACATTGAGACCTTCCTTCTTTCCAGGCACGAAGAGGTTGGAGTCGAACTCCTTCTCCAGTTCGTGCATCTTCTTCAGTCCTTCCTTCAGTCCTTCTGCAGTGCGTCCCATACCAACGTACTCCCACATGATGTGTCCCAGTTCCTTATGGATGGAGTCAACGGAGCGTTTGCCGTGGATGCCGAGCAGACGGTTGATTTCAGCGTTGACAGCCTTTTCAGCCTCATCAAACTCGGGACGGTCTGTGGGCACCTTGGCCCATACGGCCTGATCGGCCAGGTAGTTCTGAATGGTGTAGGGCAGCACAAAGTATCCGTCGGCCAGACCCTGCATCAGTGCGGAAGCACCAAGGCGGTTGGCACCGTGGTCGGAGAAGTTGCACTCACCGATGGCGAACAGTCCTGGGATGTTGGTCTGCAGCTCATAGTCCACCCAGATGCCGCCCATGGTGTAGTGGATGGCCGGGTAGATCATCATCGGCTTGTAGTATTTCATTCCGTCTATTTCGTTGGCCACGTCGCCAGGGAACACGTCGGTAATCTCCTCATACATCTCGAAGAGGTTGCCGTAGCGTTGCATGATGACATCAAGGCCGAGGCGGTTGATGGACTCCGAGAAGTCAAGGAACACGGCCAGTCCCGTATTGTTCACACCATAGCCCTTGTCGCAGCGCTCCTTGGCGGCACGCGAAGCTACGTCGCGCGGCACGAGGTTGCCGAAGGCGGGGTAGCGGCGCTCCAGATAGTAGTCGCGGTCTTCCTCGGGAATCTCCCATCCCTGCTTGGTGCCAGCCTGGAGAGCTTTCGCGTCTTCCAACTTCTTGGGCACCCAGATGCGTCCGTCGTTGCGCAGCGACTCGGACATCAGTGTCAGTTTCGACTGCTTGTCGCCGTGTACGGGGATGCAGGTGGGGTGGATCTGCACGTAGGAGGGGTTGGCGAAGTAAGCACCTTTGCGGTAGCACTGTATGGCTGCGGTGCAGTTGCAACCCATGGCGTTGGTGGAGAGGAAGTAGGTGTTGCCGTAACCGCCTGTGGCGATGACCACAGCGTTGGCAGTGAAGCGTTCCAACTCACCTGTTACGAGGTTCTTGGCAATGATACCGCGTGCACGTCCGTCTACGATGACCACATCTTCCATCTCATAGCGTGTATAGAGCTTCACCGTACCAGCCTTCACCTGGCAGGAGAGGGAACTGTATGCGCCGAGCAGGAGCTGCTGACCAGTCTGTCCCTTAGCGTAGAAGGTACGCGACACCTGTGCACCACCGAACGAACGATTGGCGAGCATACCACCGTACTCGCGAGCGAAGGGCACGCCCTGTGCCACACACTGGTCGATGATGTTGTTCGACACCTCGGCCAGACGGTACACGTTGGCCTCACGGGCACGGTAGTCGCCGCCTTTCACGGTGTCGTAGAACAGACGGTAGATGGAGTCGCCGTCGTTCTGGTAGTTCTTGGCTGCATTGATACCGCCCTGTGCGGCGATGGAGTGTGCGCGGCGGGGCGAGTCTTGGATGCAGAGATTGATGACGTTGAAGCCCATCTCACCTAACGATGCGGCGGCGGAGGCTCCGGCCAGTCCAGTGCCCACCACGATGACGTCGAGCTTCAGTTTATTCTTCGGATTGACCAAGCGCTGGTGCGCCTTGTATTCTTTCCATTTGTCGGCCACTGGTCCGGCAGGGATTTTCGAATCTATTTGTTTTGCCATAATTCAATAGTAATTATATTAGGTTAGACTTCTATCCTGCGTAGTTGCAGAGGCTGGGGGCAAGTCCTGTAGCAAAGGCTGCCACCACGACCACGAAGGCCAGGACGAGCAAGGTCACATAGATATTGCCGATCAAGCGCCAACGATTGAACCATACCTTGCCGCTGATGCCGAGGGTTTGCATAGCTGACCAAAAACCGTGGGTCAGATGGAACCAGAGGGCTATCAGCCAGATGATGTAGAGCACGGCGAAGACAGGGTTCTGGAAGGTGTCGATGATGAAGGCGAAGCCGTCGGAGGGCAGGTGTCCCATAGATGTGCCGAGCAGTTCGGCAAACATCATCTTGTACCAGAAGTTAAACAGGTGGAGCAGCAGACCCACGATGACGATGAGACCTAACACGAGCATGTTCTGTGAGGCCCATTCCACTTTGGCTGGCTTCTCCGTCACTGCATAGCGCTCCGAACCGCGTGCGGTGCGGTTCTGCGCCGTCAGGATGAAGGCGAAAACGATGTGAATGACGGCCAGCGCAGCCAGTCCAAGAGTGGCGACTACGGCGTACCAGTTGGCACCGAGTGCCTCGCAGACCCAGTTGTATGCCTCGCCGGAGAACAGCGCGACAACGTTCATGCATCCGTGGAATGTCAGGAACAGAATCAGCGCAAGTCCCGTCACGGACATCACAACCTTTCTACCGATTGATGAATTGATTAACCACATAAAATGTTGAAATTTAATTATTTGAATTTTTGAACCTTCGTTTTCCGTTCTTTGGCCGCAAAGTTACGAAAAATCGGCGAACTACGCAAACGTTTTCGTAAAAATCGTTAAGATACCAGTTTCGCAGGCAAGGGAGCTTGACAAAGCACTATCCCGCCAATCCTTCCGTCAGGAATTTCCTAAGATGAAGATGTGTTATGCCATTGTCGTCAGACTTGACTACTAAAGGTGTTATGGAGATGACGTACTTCGGATAGTTGTCTTTGATGGCGTGTAGATTGCCAAACTCACGCTCATAAGTGCTGTTGTCCGCAATAAGATAGGCGGCTTGCACATAAACCCGCTCGCCTGTCGGCTTGGTGCAGACGAAGTCTATCTCGCTCGCCTGGAGTTGGCCCACCATCACTTCATAGCCCAGGCGGACAAGGTGGTTGTAGATGATGTTCTCTATCACTTTTTCAATGTCTCTCTCGCGTGAGCCGCCCACGAGTGCATTGCGAATGCCATTGTCTTCGAAATAGAATTTATCGTTGCTCTCGAATATTCTCCTACCGTGGATGTCATATCGGTTGACCTTGTGAATCATGTATGCATCACAGAGATATTTGATGTAATTGATAATCGCCGTGGAGGTGATGCTTTCTCCCTGTGACCGCATATACTTGGCAATGCTGTTGGCAGAGATGATCTTCCCTGCATTGTCGGCGAGAAAGTGTACAAGGTTTTCGAGAAAGGAGATGTTGCGGATGTTGTTCCGGCGGACAACGTCCTTGAGAAGAACGGTGTTGTAGACATCCATTTGATACTCCCGTGCGTCTTGCTCGTCAAACCCCATCTTCGTCAAGCCTGGCAGTCCGCCAAATTGAATGTACTTGGCCAATGTGTCATCACCATCGGACAAGCCGTGAAACTCCATAAACTCTTCATAGCTCAATGCCTGGACGTAGATTTCCTTGTAGCGGCCTCCGATTTTGTTGGCCAAGTCACTGCTGAGCATATTGGAGTTTGAACCCGTCACAATAATTTCCATATCGGGTTCTTCGTAGTAACTGCGTATACTGTTTTCAAAGCCTTCGATGTCCTGAACTTCGTCAATCAGGACATAGTTGGTTTTTGTCTTGTCCCGTCTTTCATCGATGTACGTATTCAAATCTTGGTCGGTCTGAATATCGTGAAACTCATGTTTCTCCTTGTCGATGAAAATGATGTTGGCTTGGGCGTCCTTTGCTACTTTATCCCTAAAGAGACGCAGCGTATAGCTCTTGCCTACACGCCGTTGGCCGACAATGATAATGATGGTGTCCTTTCCAAGATATTTCTCTATCTTGTCCAGATAACTTTGCCTGACGATTGCTTTCATGTCTTCTATAAATGAATTTTGCTGCAAAGATAGTAATTTTATCTTTTATAAAAGACAAAATATACAAAATTCCGACTTTTGTCTTGTACGTTCCTTATACTGAGTTTTGCTGTTGGTTTGGACGGAATAATTCCTCTTTTTAGGGTGTCAATGGACAGAATAATTCCTAAAAATTTGCACAATTCACTGAAAACCAGCATCTTTGCAGAAAAAAACAGGGCGAAGGACGAAGCAGACGTGGTCATCCCCGACATCGCGCTGCCTTCCCTCTGACCGCAACATTACAGTTCTGCCCCTACTTTTTGGAGAAAATACAGAATAAAAACAAGTTTTCTTTTTGCATTTCGCCTGGTTTACACTACCTTTGCAAAAGTAATGACCATTACTGTAATGACGAATACTATTCTGCGACATGAAATTCTACGATAGAGAAAACGAGCAACGGACGCTGGGCGAGGTGCTTCAGCAGAGCCGACGAGAAGCAAGAATGACCGTGCTGATGGGGCGCAGGCGTATCGGGAAGACCGAGCTGTCTCTGCGGTGCGGCGACGACACCGTCCTATATTTCTTTGTAGGAAGGAAAGCCGAGGCATTGCTGTGCCAGGACTATGTGCGTGAGATACGCGAAAAGCTGCAGGTGCCAGTTCTTGGCACACCGAGCACTTTCCCGGAAGTGTTCCGCTTCGTGCTCCAACTGTCGGAGCGTCGTCCGTTCACTCTCGTCATCGACGAGTTCCAGAATTTCCTGAAGGTCAACCCCTCCATTTTCAGTGACATCCAGCGCGACTGGGACTTGCACAAGCGCGACAGTCATCTGAACTTGATTGTCAGCGGTTCTGTGTTCACACTGATGGCCAAAATTTTCGAAGACAAGGCCGAACCGCTGTTCGGACGCGCCGACAGGCAGATGACCCTTGAGCCGTTCGCTACTGGTGTGCTGAAACAGATACTGGCAGACTTCAACCCCCAATACACATCGGAGGACTTGTTGGCACTCTACAGCATTACGGGTGGCGTGCCCTGGTACGTCACCCTGCTGCTTGACAAGGGGAAGACTACCAAAGACCAAATGCTGGCGGCACTGACAGAGGAAGACTCCCCCTTCATCAACGAGGGCAAGAACATCCTCATCGAGGAGTTCGGCACCGACTACGTCACCTACTTCTCCATTCTGACCTGCATAGCCAGTGGCGTGAAGACACGGGCCGAGATAGAAAACGAACTGCAGAACAACAACCTTGGCCCCTATCTAGTAAAACTGGAAGGCTACTACAAGGTCATCACCAAATCACTGCCCATCTTTGCCAAGGAGAACAGCAAGAAGGCACGGTACGTAATCAGCGACTGTTTCCTGACCTTCTGGTTTCGCTTCTTCTACAAATATCAGGCACTGGTGGAAAACAGGGCATTGAAAGCCCTTGGGGACATTGTCTGTCGCGACTACAGCGGTGTGTCCGGGCTGATGATGGAACGATATTTCATGCAGAAATTCCGGGAGGAAGGCCGTTACATCGTCGGGAAATGGTGGGACAGGAAAGGCGACAACGAAATCGACCTGATTGTCGCCGACATCATCAGGAAAGAGGCATGGGTCTACGAGCTGAAAAAACAGGGATGCCGCTACCGGGAAGAAGCGTTGCGCGAGAAGGTGGACAAGATGCTGGAACAGACACCTGAACTGCGCAAGATGACGGTACACATCGGGTCATTGACCCTGGAAGACCTATAAGTGAGTTGTCTCAATTATCGGTTACGTCGTCTGTTGCTGTCCATCCCTTGGGAATACCGCTTGCACTGTTTGTACTTAACGTTAAGGTGGAACGCTTATGGATGGTACCCGAAGAGGCCACCTTATTAAGCCAATAGGACAAAGCGTTATAAGCAGTACTTTCAGCCCTTATGGTAACCTCCGTGAGATTGGAGCAGCTTTGGAACATACAACTGTAGCACGCTTCTACAAGCGTTTTTGCTGGCAGGTCTGGGGCTTTCGTGAGTGCTGTACAGCCTTGGAACATAGATTCGTAGCAGTAAGTAGCAAGCGTCTCTGCCGGCAGCCGTTTTGGGGCTTTTTTGAGTCCTGTGCACTTGTAGAACATATTGTTGTAGCAGTAATCCGCAATCGTCGTTGTCGGAAGGTCTGGAGCTGTTTGGAGACTTGTGCAGTTTTGGAACATTCCCCAGTAGCAGTGCTTCTTCAGCGTCATTGCTGGCAGTGCAGGAGCTGTCGTGAGTCCAGAACAGTAGGAGAACATCGTGTAGTAGCAGCTATCCGCAAGCTCCGTTGCCAGGAGTTCCGGGGCAGAGACCAGCGACGTGCAGCCGGAGAACATAGATTGGTAGCATTGGCTCGCAAGTTTCGTTGCCGGCAGTTCTGGGGCTTTCGTGAGTTTAGTGCAGCCGTTGAACATAGCTCGGTAGCAGAAAACCGTAAGCGTCTTTGCCGACAGCACAGGAGCCGTCGTGAGTCCCGTGCAGTTTTGAAACATACAGATGTAGCAGTAATCTGCAAGCTCCGTTGCTGGCAGTTCCGGGGCTGAGACCAGCGCCGTGCAGCTGTTGAACAGGTTGCAGAATTTTGCATTCTTCGTATCTGCTGTGTCGTGGTTCTTATAGTCCACCAGTGTCCGTATGTCTCCAGATGCGTTTACGGAAACGGCGGTATTCGTAAATGAGATTTTGCAGCTTCTTGACACAACAGTACTGATGGAATTCGCCGTTGACGTGCCGAACGAAGACACTCCGCGAAGCCTCAGCGTCCCCTTGGTGCCGCCAAACGTCACTTCTTTATCAGACACGACCGTCGTCCACGCTCCGCCGCCTACGGAATATTGGAATTTGTCCGTGAATTGGCTGGTGCTACTGGTGGGCAGCGTCATATTGAAGCCTTGTTCGGCTGTGGCCGTGAAGGTGAGGTACGGAATGCGCTTCAAGGCGAAGTTGTAGTCGTAGCTATTGCCCGCAGTGAAGGTCACGCCCGCTGTGGCCGTAGCCTCGTAGGATGCACCGGTGCTCGTGGTGATGCGGAGAAAGGTCTGGCCACTGCTGACCGTCGCCCCCGGAGCGACGAGGACGGAGTAGTAGCCGTTACCGTCTTCGTGGGCGATGTATGTGTTGCCGCCAATGGAGACTCGGACTGTAGCCTCAGTGACGGCCGTGTTGCTACCTGGACCAGTGAGGTAGATTCGAAGCCGTGCCGTCTGGTGACTGAAGGCCAGCGCAGTGGACTGGCCATAGACAGCAGTGGCGCTGGCCGTCATCAGGTTACTACTCTCCCGTTTCTCCGTAGCCTTTTGGTCGTTGGCGATAGTGGGCGCATCAGGTTTCGAGGCGCTGTACGGATACCACGCCGTGACGGAGAGATCGTTCTTGTCCGTACGGTAGAACGTGTTGTCGCTGTCGTAAGGTGTCAGTGTGCCAGAGAAAGCCGTTACCTTATATTTCTTCACCTCCTCGTCTATCTGTATGGCCACCAGCTCCGTGCCGTCACCCGTCCACGTGCCGTCGGTGGCCGCACGGGTGTCTGCCGTCAACGTGCCCTGTGTGGCGGTGAAGACGAGGGGCTGCGGCTCGGCGAGCGCGTCGCCGAGTCCCCATTCGGAGGAGCAGGCGGTCAGTGTCAGCACCGTCCAAACCACCGTTAGACAAGCAGAGACCTTCCGTACGTTCATGTTTCCTATTATTGCATTTCGGCAACGCCCGTTGTTGAGCCGCCCGTATTCCAGTCCGTGATGGACGACTTCACATCCAGTGAGGTGAGGTTCACTGTGATGGTGTAGGTGTATGACTTTCCAGCCTCCAGCGTTACAGTGCTAAGTTGGTCATTGCCGCTGGTCAGCGAGTTGGTGGTCAGCACACCACCATTGGCAAGCGTCACCTCGATGATGTGCGTCGTGTTGAATGTCTGCGGAATGACAACGGCACTACCCTTCATGGCATCTGTCGCAGCCTTCATCACCTTGATGTCCGTAGCCGTACCACTGGCTGTGCCGATGGATTTCCCAGAGTTGGAGGCCGTCAGCGTGGTGGAGGGCAACACACTCTTCAACTTCACCACGGCATTGTTCAGATCTGGGTTTCCTGCGCCCGACTTCAACTCTATCGTGACCTTGGAGAGCAGGTGTTCGAACTGGATGTTTACCGTACTCTTCGTGCGCGACACAGTGGCATTGTTAGACGGTGCACCGTATATCAAGTCGCTCTTCTTGTAGTTGACGTCTGTGCTCTGGTCGGTCTGGATGGTGAAGGTGTTGTTCGCTGCGATGCTCGTCCCACTGGGATAGATGGCAAAGATGTTCACACCATTGCCGCTGGTGGGGTAGTAAGGCTTCTTTTCTGTGGGAGGGGTCATTGTTCCACTCTCGCCTGTGGTGTGAATTAGAGGCTGGTCGTAAGTGGTTGTGGCATTCTGCCCCGTCTGCGTAGCTTCAGTGATGTACACATCGATTTTCTCACCCGAGTCAAACTGCGTGGCCTGGATGCCGTTTGCCGCACGCGTGATGGTCTGCTGCACGTCCAGTCCGCTCCGCAACCTGATTTCGCCGTTCCAGTTGTCTGTCTCGTCGCTGCCACATGCTGCGAATGTTAGGGCAGCGGCTGCCAAAAGCAAATAGTTCCTCATCGTTTTTCTTCCTTTTTTGTTATTGTATTTGTCCTTCTGTCGAATGGATTTCCGCTGCAAAGGTACGGAAAGCCTTCGGTAGGACGAGCACAAAAAACAAGATGTTGCAACATCCTGTCAAAAGGTTGCAACATCCTGTCCATTTCCTGTCGTTTTGCCGTCTGTTGACCAGACGTCTACCCCCCCCCTCCTCGACTCTTCACGTACTCCGTGGGAGTCATTCCGTAGGTCTGTCGGAAGATGCGGTTGAAGGTGGCGGTATTCTTCATGCCGCAGGCCTCGGCCACGGAGCGTATCGTCCATTCAGGGTGTTCGTACAGAAACCTGACGGCGTGTTGGATGCGCTTACGGTTGATGTAAACCTGCGAGTTGGCTGCACCGCTGTACTGCTGGAGGATGTTGCCGAGCGTGTTCTTGTCAACGCCGATGAGTCGGCAGAGGTCGTCGCGGTTCAAGTCGGGGTTGAGGTAGAGGCGGTCAGCCTCCAGACTGCGGTCGAGTGCGATGAACAGGGCTGCGCCCTCGTCGAGGGTCTCGGTCGGCGTGGTGGGCGTGCTGTCGGTGGATGCTTCTGTGACTGGTTCTTCGATGGAATGGGCTGTTTCCTCGGTTGTGTGGAGCGTCTGCCGTCTGACCAGTTCGTCGAGGGTCTGTGCCAGGAAACGATTTTTCTGCCGCATCCTGCGGACGTAGAGCAGCGTGGCTGCGATGAGCACCACCAGCACCGCTGCGCAGCCGCACAGTCCCACAATCCACGTCTCGCGGACGTGCAACTGCTGCTCCTTCTCCTGTGTCTCGTAGAGTGCGGCCAGTTCCTGGGCGTTGCTGCGCGCCTGTCGCGCCTGCAGCGTGTCGTTGATTTCCATAATCTCCGTGTAGAGGTTGGCGGCGCGGCGGTAGTTGCCCGTCTTTTGGCAGACCTCAGCCAGTCCCCACTTGGCGAACAGCATCATGTTACCTAATGTGTCAGACTGCGCACGGAAGCGCGCTATCAGCCCCTCGTAGATGTTGGTCGCCTCGGCGTAGCGTCCCCGTTCGCGCAGGTAGTCCACGATGAAGTAGTCGCGAGGATTGCTGACCGTGAGAGGCACGGTCTTCCAGGCCTCGTAGGCCGAGTCGGCTCGTTCCGCCTGTCCGTCCTGTACCAAGTGTACGGCCAATTTTGCCAGTGCCATACGGTGGTCGCGAAGTTGCTGCTCGGGGTTCTTCCCCCAGCGCGTGCCCTCGTGCGTCAGTCTTACGTTGCGCTCGTCGTTGACGACAGCGGCCTTGAAGTCGTGCTGCCCAGCTAAGATGTTGCCGAGCACGTTCATTTGGCCGTGCGCCAGATGGTCGGCATTGGGGCGGTCAGCACGCTCCATGAGGCCGATGGCCTCGCGGATGTAACCGATTCCCTGCTGGCTATCACCCTCCCGGCACACGTGCTTACCCATCAACATCAGTCCCTGCGACAGGTAGTAGTCATCGTGGCAGGCGCGCGCCAGGTCGAGCAGTTGCTGAAGCCACTGTATCTGGTCGTTCTTCTGACTGGCCAGTTCGCTGACATCGCAGAGGCTGGCCAGCACCTCCAGCCGTTTCGCGTTGTCTTGCCGCACGTCCGAACGGTCGAGCAGTTGCCGATAGCGAGCATAGGCGTCGTTGAAAGCCATGCTGTTATACACCGAGTCGGCCTCGTGGACGGCTGTGGCGAAGTCAGCATCACTGATCTTTCTACCGTCTGTCGCACAACCCACCAGTGTCAGTGCCACACCTAAAGTCAATAATAGTCTATGCATAGTCCAAGTTCGTTTTGTTTTATCCCCTTTTCGGGTTGCTCCATTTTTTTCTCTGCCGAGAGAAATATTTTTCTCTGCCGAGCGAGTGAGCATTTTTTGATTTTTCCTGGTTTCAGCGACAAAGGTACGGCAAAAATTGCTTCCGTGCAAGAGTTTGTCTCCAATTTGTGCACTAAAGAAGAAATGAAAATCTTGGGAAAATTTGGGAA
Source organism: Bacteroidaceae bacterium (assembly GCA_963588695.1). Lineage (GTDB taxonomy): Bacteria > Bacteroidota > Bacteroidia > Bacteroidales > Bacteroidaceae > Prevotella. Next base: position 22,313 of record CAVAIX010000002.1, read on the forward strand.
ATCTCGGAGAAATGTATAATTTTGCAGTTCCTATGAAGAACGTCCTACTACTATCCCTATTGTTGTCGACACTGTCCTTGACCGCCAAGGGCGCGAAGCAGACAGAAGCCTTCGGCATGAAGCCGCAGCCCATTATCCAGCGTCTCAACGAGTTGGATGGACTGTCGCACCACCATGCCACGGGCGTGGTGCAGGATAAGGACGGCACGGTGTGGGTCTCGACATGGAACGGCTTGAACCGTTACGATGGCTACGGCTTCACCACCTTCAAGCCACAGCCTGGCGATGGTAGTCCGATGGGTGTAGACCGCATCAAGGACATCTATCTCCACGACTACGATATCTACTGCAACGTGGAGGGGCACTGCTTCATCTTCGACATCCGCGACGGGCAGTTCCGCGACTCGCAACGCTCCTGGCAACAGGTGCAGCAGGCATTCTCTCTACCGAAGAAGTTTGTTTCCAAACGGCTGACGGGCAAGGACGGTCTGATCTGGACGGTGGATTCGCTCGGAGTACTGATGCAGTATAACGCCCCCTGTTACGCGAAGCGGCTGTTGTGGCAACCCGGTTGTCAGGTGAGGGCCTTGTTCCGCGATACAGACGGCCAGATCTGGGTCTGCTCGCGCGACGACCGCTCCGTCCGGATTTATGATGCGCAGCTGCGGCTCACCGGTTTCTTAGGAGCAGACGGTCGGATACACGCCGCCAAGACGGCCTTCATCTCCTCCGTCTATTGCATCTACCAAGACCGAGAAGGCAACCTGTGGATGGGGTGCAAGCCCGGCGGACTGCTGAAGCTCCACAAAAAGACACCTGACAGCTATGAAATAACCCCCGTCCGTTCGGGTGGAAAGCACGCCAAGAACGACATTTACAGCATCTGTCAAGACCGTTGGGGCAGACTGTGGATTGGTACGATGGGAGCCGGACTGTTCTGTTGTCCCGACCTCAAAAAAGCTCAGTTTCAACAGGTGCTGTTGAGCGGAGAGACTCCTCCACAGAAGTATAAGTCCGTCCGCACCCTCTCCATCGTCTCTGGCGACATCCTGCTCGTAGGCACGACGCAAGGACTCTTTTCCACGAAACTGTCAGCCTCCAACCCATCGACCTTCCGCTACCAGTTGCACGAGCGCGAAGGCGACCGCTACGGTAGTCTGAGCAGTTCGTCCATTATGTACATGATGGAGGACGAACACCACAACCTCTACATCTGTACGGATGGGGGCGGTGTGAACTTCGCGAAGTGCGGCGACAACCTACTGTCTCCGCAGCAGACGTTCCGCCACTTCGACAAACGGAAGATGGCTGCCGATTTCATCTCCTCCGCTTTCGAATACGGGCAGTACTCCTGGTTCGTGGGCACTAATAACATCATGGGGCTGGACGACGGTCATCGCCTGTTCCCCTCCTTCGACCAACACACGTGGCGCGACAGCCTGTTCTTCTCCGATGCCCGTCCCCTTCACTTGAATGGAGGGCGCTGGCTGTTCGGTCTGATGGACGGTTTGGCTGTCATTGACATGGACCAGTTGCTGGCTCAGGGCTTTGCGCCAAGCATCGTGCTGACCAACGTGCTGATAGAGAACAGCGAGTCGCACGATGCCGTCAGCGCGCAGGACAGCATTTACATGAACGAGCGGCAGCGCAACGTCCGCATCACCTTTGCCGCTCTCGACTACCGTAATGGGAAGTCGCTGGCCTACCGATTTCGGTTGGACGACGGCGACTGGAACAACCTCGAGAACGGCCATTCCGTCACGCTGCTCAACCTCTCGCCAGGCGAGCACCGCCTGTTCTTAGAGTCACGGCTGGGCACGGGGCATTGGGCAGGCAACGTGAAGGAGGTGGTGCTGTATGTGAAACCAACCGTCTGGCAGACCCCCACAGCCAAGATACTGTACGTTTTCTTCTCCCTGCTGTTGCTTTTCGGCATTTACCGCACGGTTAGAGCCATCCGCCTGTCCCGCCGTAAGCGCAAGGAACTGCTCCAGTCCTACTTGGAATTGCTGGAGAAATACGACAAGGAGCACCATCTGGACGTGGCCGAACTGGAACGAGCCTCGACAGCTACGCCCACAGACACAGATAAGGAGAAGGATAAGGACGAACGACTGAGCGAGGAAGACCAGGTCTTCATGCAACGTGTCGTGGAGTATGTAGAACAACACTTGGAAGACTCCGACCTGAGTGTCGTAGAATTAGCCGAAACCCTCGGCCTCAGCAAGTCGGGACTCTACCGCAAGTTGAAGAGCCTGTTGGGTGTCACACCCAAGGATTTTGTGGTCAAGGCCAGGATGAACCGTGCTGCGATGCTGTTAGAGAACACCGCCCTCCCCGTCAAGGAAATCACCTACCGTTGCGGTTTTAGCGACCAGAGCTATTTCGGCAAGTGTTTCCGCTCCGCCTATGGGGTCAGTCCCTCGGAATTTCGGCAGAAAAACGGCATTTGAACCGAAATTATAGAATCTTTGGAGAGAAATTACCAACCGAACAGGGTGCTTTTGACTACTTTTGCACCCGTAACTCTACAACAAAACTATCACTAACATTAAAACACATGAAAAAAGTAGTTCTCTTATTGAAAAGCAAGTGCGCAGCCTTAGCGCTGATGCTCCTTCTCTTCCCGTTGAGTATGACGGCGCAGAACGTCACAGTCAGCGGTCAGGTGACCGACGAGACTGGCGAGCCAGTCATCGGCGCCAGCGTAAAGATTCCCGGCTCTTCCGTGGGCGTTGTCACGGACATGGACGGAAACTATTCCATCGCCGTTCCCAAGGGCAAGCAACTGGAAATATCCTATGTCGGCTATAAGACACAACTGGTCACGGCCACAGGAGGCAAGATGGCCACCATACAACTTCAGGAAGATGCCAACGTGCTCGATGAAGTCGTGGCTATCGGTTATGGCACGGTGAAGCGCAAGGACGTGACGGGTTCCGTCTCTTCCGTGGGCAACGCCGACCTGGTGGCTGTGCCCGTGGCCTCTCCCGTGGAAGCCATGCAGGGTAAGCTTGCTGGTGTGCGTGTCACCATGCCAGAGGGCAACCCCGATGCTGAGATTATCATCCGTGTGCGCGGTGGCGGTTCCATCACGCGCGACAATACACCGCTTTATATAGTAGACGGATTTCCCGTGAACAGTATCTCCGACATTCCAACCAGCGACATCGAGTCCATCGACGTGCTGAAGGACGCCTCCTCCACGGCCATCTATGGTAGCCGCGGTTCCAACGGTATTGTGCTCGTCACCACCAAGAGCGGCAAGGCCGGCAAGGTGTCTGTCAACTACAATGCCTATGTGGGTTTCAAGAAAGCCGAGGGCAAGGTGGATGTGCTCGGTCTGGAGGATTACCTCAAATGGCAGTATGAGCTGTCGAACCTGGTGACTGGAGCCAATGCTGGCAAGTACCAACAGGTGCTCGGCGGTTGGGATAATATCCCCAACATCGTGAACTCCATGGAGACGAAGGACTGGCAAGACGAAGTGTACGGCCGCACGGGTAACGTGTTCAGCCACAACGTCAACGTGTCTGGCGGCAGCGAGAAACTGCGCTTCACGGCTGGCTACAACTATATGAAGGAGAAAGCCATCCTGCTGACCTCCGATTTCTATCGTAGCAATCTGAACTTCAAGTTGAACTACGAGCCAAACAAGAAAACCAAGTTGGAGTTCTCCGCACGCTACGCCCGCACCAAGGTGTTCGGTGACGGACAGGGCGACGCGAGTGGCGACCAGAACTCAGTGCCCTCAGGCTCGTTCGGCCGCATCCGCCACGCCGTGACCCAGTCGCCACTGTTGGGCTCGGGCAGTCTGCTCTTCGACGAGAGTAACATTGACGACGGTCTGGAAGACCCCATCACGGCCCTCAACGACAACTATAAGAAGCGCGTCCGCGAGAACTTCACCATGAACGGAGCGTTCACTTGGAACCTCCTGCCGCAGCTGACGTTCCGCACAGACGTAGGTCTCGATGTCTATAACAACGACTTCCGCTACTTCTGGGGTTCTACGACCTACGAGTCGCAGAACAACGCCTTAGCAGACTACAAGAACATGCCGCTAACCACCCGTACGCAGGTCAACCGCCGCACGTTCCGTAACACCAATACCCTGCAGTACGACTTCTCTAAGATACTGCCCGAGCAGCACGACCTCAACATCATGGTCGGTCAGGAGAACCTGGTGACCCGTGAGACCTTGGCCAACACCCGCGTCGAGGGCTTCCCCTCCTTCTACAATGCCGATATGGCCTTCCACCTCTCGGCACAGGGCAATCCCACCCGTGCCAATGAGTTCTACTATCCCGACAACAAGATGGTGTCTTTCTTCGGGCGTGCCAACTACAGCCTGCTCGACCGTTACCTCCTCACCGCTACACTCCGTGCCGACGGTTCCAGCAAGTTCACCCGAGGCAACCGCTGGGGTTACTTCCCCTCTGTGGCAGCTGGATGGCGCATCATTGAGGAGTCGTGGATGAAGTCCACGCAAGACTGGCTGAGCAACTTGAAGCTCCGCGCGAGCTATGGTGTTTCCGGAAACAACAATATTCCCTCTGGACAGACCCAACGCTCGTACTCCATCACCCAGCAGTCGTGGATTCATCTGGCCAACTCCTGGCTCACCGCAGGCACAACCATGAACAACCCCGACCTAAAATGGGAAACCACCCGTTCACTGAACTTCGGTCTTGACTTCGGCTTCTTCAACAACAAGCTCAACGGTTCGTTCGAGATTTACAAGAACAACGTGAAAGATCTGCTCATGGAGATGCAGATCACAGGTAGCGGCTATAACACACAATACCAGAATGTCGGCGAAACCAAGAACTCTGGTTTTGAAGTGACGCTGAACTATGATGCCATCAATACGAAAAACTACGGTCTGAACTTCTCCTTCACCTTGGGTCACAACACCAACGAGGTGGTCAGCCTCGGCAATATGGAGTCCTACACCAAACCCTCTTATTGGGCCAGCACCGAAGTCGGCTCAGACTATCTGATCAAGCCTGGCAAGCCTGTCGGCACCATCATCGGCTACAAACTGGCTGGCACGGGACGCTACGAAGTGGACGACTTCGAACGCTACGATGCAGCCAGTGGCCAGTGGATCCTGAAGGACGGCGTGGCTGATGCCAGCGGCATCGTGGGTACGGTACGTCCCGGCACGATGAAGCTCTTTGACACAGACGGTTCAGGGGTCATCAACGACGACGATAAGGTGGAAATCGGCGACGCCAACGCCTGGGCTGTGGGCGGTTTCTCCATCGGTGCGCGCGCCTACGGCTTCGACTTCAACGCAGACTTCTCCTACAGTATCGGCAATGATGTGTACAACGCCGATAAGATAGACCAGACCTCCACCCGTGGCGGCATCTGGCGCAACCTAAGCACCATCATGGAGAGCGGCAAACGCTGGACGAACGTGGACGAGAATGGCAATTTCATCAACGATGCCACCAAACTGGCACAGATGAATGCCAACACCACGATGTGGTCGCCCTACACCACTAGAGCCGTGCTGACCGACTGGGCCATTGAGGACGGCTCGTTCCTGCGTCTGTCCACCCTCACCATTGGCTACACCTTCCCCAAGGCATGGATGCAGAAACTCTGCGTGCAGAACCTGCGACTCTACCTCACCGCCTCAAACCTGTTCTGCCTCACAGGCTACAGTGGACAAGACCCGGAAGTGGACTGCTGCCGCAACTATCTGGTTTGTCCTGGTGTTGACTTCTCCGCCTACCCCAGAAGCCGCCAGTTCATCTTCGGTATTAACCTTTCATTCTAACACCTAACACACCTAAAAAGCAAACGACGTTATGAAAACGAAATATTTATTGATTGCCCTGTTGGCAGGTTCTTCGCTGATGTCCTGCAACGACTATCTGGACGTGAAGAGCGAATCGGAATATACGGACGAGAACGTGTTCTCCAATGTGCCGCTGGCCGAAGACGCGGTCATCAGCATCTACAGCTACTTTGCCGCCACCAACTCCCACCGTGCCCGTTATATGCCCTATTACGGTATGAACACGGATGCGGAATGTTACTTCGATATGGCACAGCCGGCTTCCGACACTAAGACCTCGCTGTGCACGTACAGTGCTTTCTCGGCCAACACATGGATGGCTTCTGGAAAAGACCCGAACGCCTTCTCCTGCTTCTTCAACGGCATAGAGGCAGCCAACTGTTGCATCGAGGGCATCCGCGAGCACGGCAATCCGTCGGGCAACGAAGAGATGGCCTATCTGCTCGGTGAGTGCCTCACCCTGCGCGCCCAACTCTATTACGACCTGATACGTGCCTGGGGCGATGTACCAGCGCGTTTCTCCCCCGTTACGAAGGAAACACTGTATCTGGCCAAGTCAGACCGCGACGTGATCTACAAGCAGATCATTGCAGACCTCAAGGAGGCTGCAGGCTACCTGCCTTGGCCAGGAAAGACGGAACGCACCAAGACAACCGAGCGCGTGAACAAAGCCTACGCCTTGGGACTTCGTGCCCGCCTCATCCTCATGGCAGAGGGCTACAGTCAGCGACCCACTTCGCTCGACAATCCGACTGCCTATGAGGTGCGCCGCAGCAACGACCCAGAACTGACCAGCACGGCACTACTGCAAGAAGCCTACGACGACCTGAAGAAAATCATCAGTGAGGCAGGACTGGCCTTGGACAGCAACTATGAGGACTTCTGGAACGACTTGGCCACTGATGTCATTACCATCGAAGGCTCCCACCGCGAGTCCATCTTCGAACTGCCGTTCAACGACGGCCGTGGCCGCTTCTTCTATCACTTTGGCGTTTACCATAAGTCGCAAAGCCCCCATCTGGGCAAGACCAACTATGGTGGTCAGAACATTCCCGTACCCACGCTCTACTATGAGTACGACAATGGCGACCTACGCCGCGACGTGAACTGCGTGCCCTACAAATACGACGAGGGCTACACACTGGCCAAACTCAGCGACACGGGTGCCGCTGCCCCCAGCTTCAACTTCGGTAAGTATGACTACGAACGTATGACGCGCAAAGTGACGTCCAACGATGACGGTGTCAACCTGCCAGTGCTGCGCTACGCTGACGTGCTCCTGATGGCCGCAGAGATTGCCAACGAACTGGAGGGTCCAGAGCAGGCCAAGTCTTACTTGAAGGAGGTGCGCAACCGTGCCTTCGCCGCCGCTGACCGCCCCGTCCACGTGGAGGCTTACGTCAATGCGCTCTCCAGCAAGGAAGCGATGTTGCAGGCCATTCAGAAGGAACGCCTGCTGGAGTTCCCTGGCGAGATGTTGCGCAAACAGGATCTCATTCGTTGGAACATACTCGGTTCGGCAGTGAAGAATACGGTGACCAAGATGAAGGCACTCCGCGACCGCACGGGCGAGTATGCCGACGTACCAACAACGGTCTACACGCGCACGGTGGACGGAAAACTCGAATACTATGGTTTGGCTAAGGGCGAGACGGGAACGCCCGCGGGTGAAGGCTGGAGCAAGATTGACTACGACTTTGTGACCTCCACGATAAAGGACAACATGCTGGCCAACTACTATGCCAACGATCCTGACTCCCGCCAATACTGGCCCATCTTCGACTCCGACATCAGTGCATCCAATGGCGCTTTGATAAACAATTACGGTTATTGATATATGAAAGACTTAAAGACTAAACTCGCGCTTCTGCTGCTGTGCACCTGTGGCACAGTGGCGGAAGCCCAACAAATCAAAGGGAACAGCATCCTCTATTCCTCTGCAGAAGGGGATATGCGCATCGAGATGTGTTCAGAGACGATGTTCCGTGTCACTAAGGTGGCTGGAAAGACTATGCCCGACAACGAGCAGTGGATGGTGGTAAACTACGACTTTCCACAAGTGGCTTTTACGGTGGACGGTAAAGCTATTTCGACCAGCCAGATTCAAGTGAAGGTAGAGGAGAGTCCTTGGCGCATCCAGGTGGCCGACGCACAAGGTAAGGTGCTCTACCAGGAAACGGCCTCCGGCTGCAACGACAGCATCTACAATGAGGTGGCGATGAACCCGGACGAACACTTCTTCGGCTTCGGCGAGCGTATGGATCGTATCGACCAGCGTGGCCAGCGCGTACACCTCAACGTGGAGTTAGGCAGTGGCAAGAAACCCGCTGTGGGTGGCAAGGACATCCTGCGTGCCAACTACTGTCCAGTGCCCTTGATGCTGAGCAACAAAGGCTATGGTGTATTCTTCCATACGGCCGTGGCCAACGACTGGGACATGGGTTGGAGCCAGGACGACAAATACAGTTTCTCAGCTTCTGGTGGCGATAATGACTATTATTTCATCTACGGCCCCGAGTTGGAAAACCTGATACACAGCTACCAGCAACTAACCGGTGTGGCTCCACTGATGCCCCGTGCGGCATACGGTCTGCACATCGGTTCCTACAGTGGCGGCACGTGGCACCATGAGAGCAAGGCCAACGACACCTATGTGGTCAACCTCATCGACCGCCTGCGCCAGGAACAGATTCCTTTCGACATGATGTGGCTCGATTCCACTTGGCGACATTTTGCGAAACTGGGCAACGGCGGCTGCACGTTCGAGTTCCAAGATCAGTTCAAAGACCCGAAAGGCATGATCAACCACGCTTACGAGAATCACGTCTCGATGTTCGGCCTGCACATCCGCTCCCTCGTGGACGACGGCAAGCGCAACACGCTACTCACCACGGCGCAGAAGAAGGGCTTCACCATTCAAGACGGTGGCACCAATGCCATCATCAACTTCTTTGACGATAAGGCTGTGGACTGGTGGTGGAAGAATGCTGCCAAGAAGGTGACAGACCTCGGCGCGAAGTTCTTCAAGACAGACGTGGGCAGTGCCCTGCGCTACACCAGTGCGACCTCGGAACAGAACGCGGAGCACAACCTCTTCCCTATCGCATATGCCAAAGCACCCTTCGAGCACTTCGCCCAACTGAACGGCCAGCGTGGCTTCAACCACACCCGCGAGGGCTACGCAGGCATCCAGCGTTACCCGTTCATCTGGGCTGGCGACTGGGGTTCTGAGTGGCAGTGGTTTGAACCTATTATCCGTGGTGGCTTGAACATCGGCCTTTCCGGTGTAGGCTACTGGAGTCACTGCATGGGTGGTTTCGAGCAGTATTCGGCCTATGACACAGACCTCTATCTGCGTTGGGTGCAGATGGGCATGTTCTCACCAGTAGCTATTCTCTTCGGTATGGATCACCCCCGTTACCACGCCCCGTGGACCTACGGCGAGGAGGCACAGAAGATTTTCATCCAGTATGACTCCCTGCGCTACGCCCTACTGCCCTATATCTACACCAGTGCGTGGGATATGTATAAGACGAGTCGCCCGATGATGACACCGCTGTTCTACGACCACCTGCAGGACATCAACACCTACCAGATTGCCGACCAGTATATGTTTGGCCGCGACATGATGGTGTGTCCCGTGACGGTGAAGAACGCCCTCTCGCGTCCCGTATACTTTCCCGGTGGCGACTGGTTGGACTTCTGGACGGGCGAACGTATTAGTGGCCGCCAGTATAAGTCGTTCCTGACACCGATAGAAATCATGCCTATCTTCATCCGCCGCGGAGCCATCATCCCGCGCCAGGAAGCCATGCAGTATGTGGACGAGCGTCCTGCTACTAACATCTCGCTGCTCGTCTATCCTTCGGAGCACTCCACCTACGAGATGTACGAAGACGACGGAAAGTCACTGGACTATCAGCAGGGTGGCTATGCCGTTACCAAGATGGAGAGCCGCCTGTCTGGCAACGAGTGGACGCTCCGCATCTATTCCCCCACAGGCAACTACAAGCCCATTGCCCACTACTACAGTGTGAGTGTGTATTTGGACAAGAAACCCAAATTGGTGACGGTGGCTGGCAAGTTCGTGGACGGATGGAAATATGACGAGACACAGCGCTGCCTGACGTTCGACGCTGGACAGGGCGACATGGAAATCGCAGTTAAAATGTAACGGATATGCAGACACGCAGATTCATTGTTTCAGCCGCCGCCGTACTTGCAGGCACGGTGGCCTTGGCGCAAAACCCATATAAGGCGTTGAAGTTTAAGACGGCCACTTCGTTCTACAATTACGAGATGTTGCCCGTACACGCCCAGAACGCCGCACGGCAGCAGGCGTTCGCTCAGGCTTGCCAGTCTAAGGCAGCCATGCAGGCGTATGTGAGTCAGCTGCGTGCGTACTTCACGCGCTTGGCTGGTGAGATGCCAGAGCGTGGCCCACTGGAAGCCAAGGTGGTAGGGCGGTTGAAAGGCTCGGGGTTCATCGTGGAGAAGATTGTTTTCCAGAGCACCCCAGGACGCTATGTGACAGCCCACCTCTACCTGCCAGAGCACATTCAAGGCAAGATTCCAGCCTGCATCGAGATGTGTGGCCACGGACTGGATGGCAAAGGCACAGGGTCGGGTTCTGCCGAGCAGTTGGCCGTCAACGGCATTGCCTCTATGGTGGTAGACCCGTTCTCGCAGGGCGAACGCCAGCAGACCATCGACGAGCAAGGTAAGAATCTCACGCGGGGTGTGACGACGGAACACACGCTCATCGCTCCGGGCTTCATCCTCTTGGGTAGTAGTCTGGCCGCTCAGGAGTTCTTCGACAACAGCCGCGCCATCGACTACCTGCTGACGCGCAAGGAGATTGACGGTGACAGGATAGGCTGCTACGGCTTCTCGGGCGGCGGTACGCAGTCGTCCTACCTGGCTGCACTCGACGACCGTGTCCAGGCCAGCTGTGTCGGACTTTTCTTCTCCTCCCGTGAGCGCACGCTGGAGACGCAGGGACCGAGTGACGGTTGCCAATGGATTCCTGGCGAGGGGCAAGCACACATCGAGATTGCCGACATGGCGATGATGAACGCTCCGAAGCCCTTTCTGATTCTGGACGGACGTTTCGATTTTGTCGACCACTGGGGTGCGTTGTGCGGATACGAAGAGGTACGGCGGTGTTACACCCTGCTTGGTGCACCCGACGCTGCCGAGCAGTTCTACTACGACGACGGCCACGCCATTCCTCAGAAGAGTCAGGAGCGGATGGTGCGCTTCTTCCGCAAGGCGTTGCTGCACGATGCTGACGGACAGGTGAAGCCTTACATCTACTGGCGCAGCGACGAGATGCGCTGCACGCGGACGGGACAAGTCAACCTGGAATATAAGGACGCACGCAGTGCCATGCAGGAGTGTGAGGACTGGATGAACCAGTTGACTTCCGCTCGGCAGGCATTCTGCGTCCAACCAGTAGAACAGGTGCGGAAGGGCATTCTACAACTGTTAGGACTGCCGCAGCTCAACAACCGTTGGGAGGCCACGGAAACGCGTCACGAGAGCCTGCGCGACGTGGAGGAATACCGCTACCAACTGGACTGCGAAGGGGAATATCCCGTACCTGTCATTGTACGGATTCCTGCTGACGCCACGCCTCAGTCCCAAATCTGCATCCACCTGTCGGACAAAGGCAAGGGTAGCATCCTTGCTGAGGCTGACCGCCGCGACTTCTTCTCTGACGGCACCGTCCATGTCTATGCTGACCTGCGGGGCTTCGGCGAGACCGCCGACATTTTCGAGTACAACCTTTCGAAATACTGGAACACTCAATACCGATCCACGGTGACGGCACTGCACGCAGGCCGTCCCCTCGTCGGTCAGCGGGTGCAGGACCTGTATACGGTCCTCAACTTCTGTGCAGCAGACGAGCGGCTGAAGGGTCGCCGCATCACGATAGAGGCCGACGGCTGCAACGCTGTGGTCGTGATGCACGCAGCAGTGCTGGACGACCGCATCAGCAGCGCAAAACTGACACAGACGCTGAAGACTTGGCGCAGCTACATCTGCCAACCCTTGCAGCGCGACATGATGCCGAACGTCCTTCCAGGCGTGCTGCGCTACTACGACATTCCAGACTTGTTGACCCTATCCAAGGGGCGCGTGACAATTGAAGATTAGCAAAATAGCATTAAATAAGCAGATGGTCCGTCTTTTAGTTGTGTGACGGACGAGAGAGGGGGGATGCGTCGTGATGACGCGTCCCTTTTCTTTCTAATTTCTTTTCGTTCTCGCATAGGCTAACCAAGGATCTACCAAGCATCAGCACCGTATTAGTCGGCTATTAACGAGCATCGTTGTTCGATACTTGTCCGATACTTGTCCGTTAGTTGTTCGATACTTGTCCGATGATTATTGGACATATATCGTACATCTATTGCACATATAACGGACTTATAGTGAGGTTGATCCTTGGTGACACGCAGACTGATAGGAGGCTACACCTTGGGAAAAGAAAAGAAAACCAAGCTTTTCTTTTGCATTTCGCTCACTTAATCGTACTCTGAGCTACGCGTCGAAGGTAGGCTGCACCTCGGAAAAACTCAAATAAATTTGGTTTTTCTCTCGGTTTGCGCTACCTTTGTCGGGAAAAACAGACAGATATGAAGCAAAAAGAAATTATGAAGAAGAAAACAACCGTACTCCTTGCCTCCATCGTGGCACTGCTCTCCACAAGCACAGCACGCGCCGACGAAGGTATGTGGACGCTTTACAACCTGCCCGACGCCGTCTATGAAATGATGCAGCGCGAGGGTTTTACCATGACCCGCGACCAGCTCTATAACGGTGACAACGCCTTGAAGAATGCCGTGGTCAACTTCTCGGGCTATTGCTCTGGAGTGGTAGTGTCGCCCGACGGACTCGTGTTCACCAACCACCACTGCGGTTTCGAGTCCATCCGCAGCCACTCCACGGTAGAGCATGACTACATGCTCAATGGCTTCATCGCCAAGAGCCGTGAAGAGGAACTGCCCAACGAGAATATGTTCGTGAGCTTCATGGTGGATCAGCAGGACGTGACCGACCGCGTGATGAGCCTCGGCTACGAGACGTTAGACAAACAGAAGCGCGGTGCACTCATCGACTCCTTAGAGAACGCGATGACGAAGGCCGCTAAGGCCAGCGACTCCACCCTCCACGTCACCATACAGCCCTTCTACGAGGGCAACAAGTGGTACGCTACCACCTATCAGGACTTCACTGACCTCCGTCTGGTGTTCGCCATTCCCAAGTCTATGGGTAAGTTTGGCGGCGACACCGACAACTGGATGTGGCCGCGACAGACCTGCGACTTCTCCGTGTTCCGCATCTACGCCAACCCCAAGACCAACGGTCCTGCCGCTTACAGCAAGGACAACGTGCCTTATCACCCCAAACGCTGGGCACAGGTGTCGCTGCAGGGCTACAAGGACGGCGACTTCTCCATGACGATGGGTTATCCGGGCAGCACCGAGCGTTACCTCTCCAGCTACGGCATCCAACAGATGCGCGACGCGCAGAACGCGCCTCGTGCTCAAATACGTGGTGTGAAGCAGGAGGTGATGCAGAAGCACATGCGCGCCGACGAGGCCGTGCGCATCAAGTACGACAGCAAGTACGCCCAAAGCAGCAACTACTGGAAGAACTCCATCGGCATGAACAAGTGTATCGACTCCATCGGCATCATCAACCTCAAGCGTGACTACGAGACGCGCCTCCGCACTTGGCAAGACACGGCACAGGCCGCTCAAAGCCTCGCCCACAGGGTGGACTTCGACAAACTCCAGAGATTGTATCAGGAGAATGCGGACGTGGCGTACGCCTGGACTAATTTCTCCGAGACATTCACTCGCCGGAGCAACGTGGAGTTCTCCACCCGCGCCTTCCAGTTGCAGCGGAAAATGGAGGTGAAAGGCCCGGAGAAGAACAAGAAGAAACAATACCATGAGTTCGACGACAACAGCAATACCTGGGACAAAGCCCTCGACCAAGAGGTGATGGCCGTGCTCTTAAAGAACTACCGCGAGCACGTCAGCGAGAAATGGTTGCCGAAGTTCTACCAAACCATCGACAGCCAGTTTGGTGGCGACTACGCCAAGTATGTGAGCTATCTCTGGGACCAGTCACTCATCATGAAGCAGGGCGCGAAACTCTATTTCAACAAGAAGGGCTATGAGAAAGACCCTGGTGTCCGTTTTGGCATGGATCTCAACGAGGTGTATGCCGACCTCGTGGCAGCCATGGGAGCCAGTGCCGACAGCATTGGCGAAATCGAGAAACACCTCTGTGCCGCCAAGCTCCGCATGGAGGAAGACCTGCCTCACTACAGTGATGCCAATTTCACCATGCGCCTAAGCTACGGACAGGTGGGCGGCTTCGACCTCGGCGGCAAGCCCTCGGGCTACTACACCACGGCCGAGAGCATCGTGGAGAAGATGAAGCAGGGCGACAAAATCCTCGACTACTACGCCGAACCCATCATGCACGAGTTGCTTTCCGGGAAGGATTTCGGTAAATATCAGGATAAGACGACAGGGAAAATGCAGCTCTGCTTCTTGACCAACAACGACATCACTGGCGGCAACTCCGGCAGTCCGATGTTCAACGGCAAGGGCGAACTGATTGGACTCGCCTTCGATGGCAACTGGGATAGCCTCAGCTCCGACATCAACTTCGACAAGCGGCTTGCCCGCTGCATCGGCGTGGACATCCGCTACGTGCTCTACCTCATGGACCAATGGGGACACGCAGACCGACTACTGAAGGAAATCGGTGCAGAGTAAGTTCATCTCCAACCGTTAATAATTATTAATGTCCCGTTCCTCCAGTCCAGTTTTGACGGGAATTGCGTAATTTTGCATTCACTTTTTTCAATCATATTATGATGACAGCGAACGAAATAAGAGAGTCATACAAGAAATTCTTCGAGCAGCACGGACACACCATCGTGCCCTCAGCTCCTATGGTCATCAAGGATGACCCCACGCTGATGTTCACCAATGCAGGTATGAACCAGTGGAAAGACATTATCCTCGGTACGCGCGACCCCGAGCCGCGCCGCCGCGCCGACACGCAGAAGTGCCTGCGCGTCAGTGGCAAGCACAACGACTTGGAGGAAGTGGGTCACGACACCTATCACCACACCATGTTCGAGATGCTCGGCAACTGGTCGTTTGGCGACTATTTCAAGGAGGGTGCTATCGACTTAGCTTGGGAATACCTCGTCAGTGTGCTCAAGCTGAACCCCGACGACCTCTACGTGACGGTGTTTGAAGGCTCGCCCGAGGAGAACATCCCACGCGACGATGAGGCCGCCCAGTTCTGGGCTAAGCACGTGCCCGCAGACCATATTATCAACGGCAACAAGCACGATAACTTCTGGGAGATGGGCGACACGGGACCCTGCGGTCCCTGTTCCGAAATCCACGTGGACTCGCGCACACCCGAGCAGAAGGCTGCCAGCGGCAAGACTGGACGTGAACTCGTCAACCAGGACGACCCACAGGTCATTGAGATCTGGAACCTCGTGTTCATGCAGTTCAACCGCAAGGCTGACGGTTCGCTGGAGAAACTCTCCATGAACGTCATTGACACTGGCATGGGCTTCGAGCGCTTGGTGCGCATGATGCAGGGCAAGCACTCCAACTACGACACCGACGTGTTCCAGCCCATCATCAAGGCCGAACAGGATCTGACGGGACTGAAATACTTTACCTTTGAGGAAGAGACGGCTCACCCCGTCAGCAAGGAACAGAACGAGGTCAACATCGCCATGCGCGTCTGCGCAGACCACCTGCGCGCTGTGGCCTTCTCCATTGCCGATGGCCAGTTGCCCTCCAACGCCAAGGCAGGCTACGTCATCCGTCGCATCCTACGCCGTGCCGTACGCTACGCCTACACCTTCCTCGGACAGAAGGAGAGCTTCCTCTATAAGCTCGTGCCCACACTGGTGCACGAGATGGGCGACGCTTTCCCCGAACTGAAAGCCCAGCAACAACTCATCACCAAGGTTATCAAGGAAGAGGAAGACTCGTTCCTGCGCACCCTGGAGAAGGGCATCGCCATGATTGGTGAGGCTATGGAGCACCTCAAGGCTGAAGGAAAGAATCAGTTGGACGGTGTGCAGGCTTTCCGCCTATTCGACACCTACGGCTTCCCCCTCGATTTGACGGAGTTGATCTGTCGTGAGAACGGCTTCACCGTTGACGAAGAGCAGTTCAACGCAGAGATGCAGAAACAGAAGGAGCGTGCGCGCAATGCTGCCGCCGTGGAAAACTCCGACTGGACGGAGCTGCAGGCTGGCGAACAGCAGTTCGTGGGCTACGACTATACGGAATACAACTGTCATATCCTGCGCTATCGCAAGGTGACACAGAAGAAGAACGAATTCTTTGAACTCGTGCTCGACCAAACTCCCTTCTACGGCGAGATGGGCGGACAGGTGGGCGACTGCGGTGTGCTCGTCAATGAGAACGAGACCATCGAAATCATCGACACCAAGCGCGAGAACAACCAAAGCATACACATTGTGCGCCAACTGCCCAAAGACCCGACAGCCGAGTTCATGGCCTGCGTCGACACGGACAAGCGCGACGCTTCCGCGGCCAACCACACGGCTACCCACCTGCTCGACTACGCCCTGCGTCAGGTGCTGGGCGACCATGTGGAACAGAAAGGCTCGTTTGTCAGTGCGGACACGCTGCGCTTCGATTTCTCCCATTTCCAGAAAGTGACCGACGAGGAGCTGCGCCAGGTGGAGCGCATTGTCAATGGTATGATTCGCCAGGACATCCACATCGACGAGCACCGCGACGTGCCGTTCGAGGAAGCCAAACAGTTGGGCGCTATCGCCCTCTTCGGAGAGAAGTATGGTGACAAGGTGCGCGTGGTGCGCTTCGGTCCTTCCTGCGAGTTCTGTGGCGGCATCCACGCCACGTCGACAGGTCGTATCGGCTTCTTCAAGATACTGACGGAGAGCAGCGTGGCCGCTGGCATCCGCCGTATTGAGGCCAAGACGGGCAAGGACTGCGAGGAGATGCTCTACCAACTGGAAGACACGCTGAAGGCCGTGCGCACGTTCTTCAACAACGCCAAGGACTTGCAGGGTGTCATCCGGAAGTATATCGACGAACACGACACCATGAAGAAGGACATCGAGCACTTCAAGGCGCAGGCCGTGGAG
>CAVAIX010000003.1:0-36662 GCA_963588695.1 Bacteroidaceae bacterium
CCAGCTGGTGCTATCAAGCCCATCACACGGGCAGACAAATCTGCGACACAGATTGGCCACGCCGTGTGGGTGAGGAAAAACTGCATTCCACTGACCGACGGTGCAGAGTGTGGCAACTGCGCGCGCCACTGCCCCACAGGAGCCATCACCATGGTACCCGCCGACCCGAAGGACGACTTCTCCCCGAAGATTCCCGCCGTCAACACGGAGCGGTGCATCGGTTGCGGTGCCTGCGAGAACCTGTGTCCGGCACGTCCTTTCAGTGCCATCTACGTGGAGGGACACGAAGTGCACCGTACCGTCTAATCTCAAAACAAGAACAACACTATGGCTAAAGCGATCAATAGAAGAGATTTCCTGAAAATGTTAGGAAGCGGCACGGTGGCCGCATCCGCGCTGCTAACAGCCTGCAAAGGGAAGAACCATACCACCAGCGGCTCGGAAGAGCCACAGAAAGGTCAGATGACTTACCGCACCAATCCGAAGACGGGCGACAAGATCTCCCTCCTCGGCTATGGTATGATGCGCCTGCCCGTAGTGGGTGGCGGTACCGAGCGCGACCATCCCGATGCGGAGATTGACCAGGAGATGGTGAACCGACAAATAGACTATGCACTGGCGCATGGTCTGAACTATTTCGACACGTCACCAGCCTACTGCAAGGGACGATCGGAACGTGCCACGGGAACGGCTCTGCACCGCCACAAGCGGTCGGAGTATTTCGTCGCGACCAAGCTGTCCAACTTCTCGCCCGAGACCTGGAGTCGGGAAGCCTCCATCGAGATGTTTGAGAACTCGCTGCGCGAGTTGCAGGTGGACTACGTGGACTACCTGTTGCTGCACGGCATCGGTATGGGCAATCCCGGAACGGATGACCTGCACCACCGCTACCTGGACAACGGCATCCTCGACTGGTTGGTGGAGCAGCGCGAGAAGGGGCGCATCCGCAACCTCGGCTTCTCGTACCACGGCGATGTCAAAGTGTTTGACCTCGCCTTGAAATGGCACGACGAGGGAAAGTACCACTGGGACTTTGTGCAGATCGAGTTGAACTACCTCGACTGGAACTATGCCAACGAGATCAACGAGCGAAATACGGATGCCGTCTATCTATATGGCGAACTCCAGAAACGACATATCCCTGCCGTCATCATGGAACCCCTGCTCGGTGGTCGCCTCGCCAACGTGCCCGACAACGTCGTGGCGAAGATGAAACAACGCGAGCCAGAGAGCAGTGTGGCCAGCTGGGCCTTCCGCTTTGCTGGGACACCCGAGGGTGTGCTGACCGTGCTCAGCGGAATGACCTACATGGAGCACCTCCGTGACAACCTCCGCACCTTCTCGCCCCTGCGCCCCCTCAACAAGGAAGAGAATGACTTCTTGATGCAGATTGCCGACGACATCTACAACCTGAAGACTATCCCCTGCAACGAATGTAACTACTGTATGCCCTGTCCCTACGGCATCAATATCCCGGCGGTGTTCTCCCACTATAACAAATGTATCAAGGAGGGCAACCTGCCCAACAAAGGCAGCCAAGACCCAGACTACCGGCGTGCACGGCGTGCCTTCCTGATAGGCTACGACCGCGACGTGCCACGGCTGCGACAGGCCGACCACTGCATCGGCTGCGGCCAGTGCCTCTCCCACTGTCCGCAACGCATCCAGATACCGCAGGAGATGCAGCGGATAGACCAATTTGTGGAACAACTCAAACAAAACAATGCATAGAATAATGATGGACAACATGCTATTTATCGGCGGTCTGGGCATGCAGGAAGTGCTGCTGATTGCCTTAGTCGTACTGCTGTTTTTCGGCGGCAAGAAGATTCCCGAGCTGATGAAGGGTCTCGGCAAGGGCGTGCGTTCCTTCAAGGAAGGAATGAACGAAATGGAAAAGGACATCACGGACGAACCGGAAAAGAAAGAATAGGCCGATGACGGCGGACAGCAGTAAGCAGTCGTTTTGGGAGCACCTCGACGTATTGCGCGCGGCAATCGTCAAGATGGTTGTCGTGACCATCGTGTGCGGCATCGTGGCCTTCTGCTTTAAGGAGCAACTCTTCGCCATCGTGCTGGCTCCCAAGTACGACGACTTCATCACCTACTCCCTGTTCAACCGCGTGGCAGCATGGACAGGTGAGGAAAGTGGGATGTTCTCCGTGGAACTCATCAGCACGGGACTGGCGCAACAGTTTATCATACACATGAGGGTAGCCTTGTGGGCTGGCGTGCTGTGTGCCTCGCCATATATCGTGTACCAACTGTTCCGTTTCGTCTCCCCTGCCCTCTATGCAAACGAGAAGAAATACGTGGTGCGCGTGGCTGGCGGTGGCTACCTCATGTTTATCTTAGGCGTACTGGTCAGCTATTTCCTCATTTTTCCGCTGACCTTCAGGTTCCTGGGAACCTATCAGGTCAGCGGAGAAGTGAGTAACCTCATCACACTCGATTCTTATATCTCAACCCTCGTGATGATGAGTCTGGCCATGGGCATCGTCTTTGAGATTCCCGTTCTTTCCTGGCTGTTGGCCAAGTTGGGACTGCTGTCAGCCGACTTCATGCGCAAATATCGGAGACACGCGATAGTGGCCATCTTAGTGGTAGCAGCCATCATCACACCGACCTCCGACGTCTTCACGCTGTCGCTGGTTGCCCTGCCGATGTGGCTGTTGTATGAGGTGAGTATCCTCATTGTCAAGCGAGCCAGCGCAGGCACGCCACCCTCAGCCTCAACGCCATCTACCGTGTGACCTGTTGCAGCTCCGTGTCGCCAGGTCGGAACAACAGTCCCGTACACTGGGCAGCATCGGCCTTATAGGCTTTCCATTCGATCTTGTCCCACTGGATGTCTCCAGTGTGCTGTGCCAACGGCACGTGAGGGAGGAGTGAGCCGTCCCGCACCAGGATGACACAAGGAATGGTTGCCGTCTGGATGGTTTGGTATCCACCGTCATAGACCTTGCCTGTCTGGTAGTCAATCCACTTTCCGCGCGGCAGATAGACCGTTCTGCTATTGCCACTCTCAAGCAACGGAGCCACGAGCATCTGTGAACCGAACATATATTCGTCCTCCACAAGCCAAGCCCCTGGGTCGTCAGGGAACTCCACCAACAGGGCACGCACCATCGGCAGGCCACGCTCCGAGCAGTCTTTCGCCTGCGCGTAGACGTAAGGCATGAGTCGGTATTTCATCTCCGCAGACTGGCGGAAGGCCTCGGTGAAACTTTCGCTGATGAGCCACGGCTCGGTGGGCGGTGCACCGTGTGCACGTGTGTGGCTCGACAAGAATCCGAAGGGAAGCCAGCGCCGGTACAGGTCGTCGGGACTCTGCGTGACAAAGCCACCGATGTCATGGCTCCAGAAGGAGAAGCCACTCAGTCCGAACGACAGTCCACCACGGAGGTCGCCCAGCATGCCCACACTGCCTGTTGCATTGGTGGCTGCATCGCCACCCCAATGGAGCGGATAGCGCTGACTACCTGCCCATGCACTGCGTGCCCAGATGACCCCTTCGTGTTCGGGCGTATGTTCACGCACCGCCTCCCAAAGTGCCTTGTTGTAGCGCAGGGGATAGAGGTTATGCTCATAGTATCCCGTCTTGCCGCTGGCATAGAGACCGTCATACGGAGCTGCCTCACCGAAATCGCACTTGATGGCACGAACACCCTGTTCAATCAGATGGGCTATCTTCCCCTGATACCAAGCCACCGTACGGGGGTTGCTGAGATCCAACACCGCATCCTCGTAGTTCAGTGTACCATTGCCGTTGCGCACCGCCATCTTACCATCGACGAGTTCGCGGAAATAACGGTTCTTCGGTGTGAAGTAAGGCAGTTGCCAGAGACAAGTGCGGAAACCGTCTTTCTTCATCGACTTCAGCATAGCCACTGGATTTTTGAAGCGATCCTTGGCAAACGCGTAGTCACACTGCCAGTCGACGCCAAACCATCCCGTATCGAAATGAATCACATCCGATGGAATCTTATGGGCACGGAGTTGCTGGGCAATGTCCAGTCCTTCTTCTTGGGAGAAATAGGAGATGCGACTCATCCACGTCCCGAACGTCCAAAGGGGCAACATCGGCGACTTACCAGTCACATCCGTGTAGGCATCCAACACCTCCTTGGGATTGCCGAAGAAGATGAAGAAGTCCATGGTCTCATCACCCATAAAGAGTCGCTGTGCACCGATGTACGAAGCACCGAAATCGGCGGTCGTCGGAGCTGAGGTGTGCATGAAGATGCCGTAGCCTCGGTTGGAGAAATAGAAGGGTACGGGCTTGTACATACCGTCGGTTTCTGGTCCCTGCGGGTCAACTACCGAGAGTTGCACCTTCTGTCCCACCTTATTGAGTGAGGTGAAGCTTTCACCACAACCATAGAGGCGTTCGCCCGGGGACAGCATCAGTACGGGATTGATGCTGCGTGAGTTGTCGGCACCGCGCTTGATGAAATTGAACGGCAGGAGTTTCACCTGCGTACTGTCATTATCAATGATATGACGCGTCTGCGTCAACAGTTTTCCCTGTCCGTCGCGCAGTACGATACGGAAGGGATATTTCTGTATCTCCAGCGATCCGTTGCCGTTCTTGTAGATGACAGAATGATCCGTGGCACTGACGTTCCAACGCCCTCGTCCCATGCGTGCCTCAGGGCCAGTCTGCCGTGCGATGAACTCCGGTGAGAACATCGGGTCAGTGGCATCGGACATCTCGGGTTCCACAGGCGATGTAAATACTGTGACGCGGAGGGTACGACTGTCTATTTTCTGCACCTTGATGCGCAGATTAGGGTCGTTGTCGTACTGCGTGTCAGGGAAGTCCAACATCTGCATCCGTACAGGCCAGTAACCGTTGAGGTTGAAAGCCTGTCGAGGTGCTAACCGATAGCGTTTCCAGTTGAGTAGTCCTTCACCCTTGTCCAGGTCGAAGCCCGCCAAGCTGTCAGCCAAGAAATAGGTATTCGAGAGGTCTGAGAACTCGCCCGACATATCTTTCGTCTGGCATTGCAGGTACTGCACACCAGCGGTGGTCTGTATCTGTGCAGCGGCCACCATGGGAAGCCATGCTGCCGCGAAAAATAGTTTTCTAATCATAGTTTGATAGTTGCTGTTGGTAGTCCGTATGATTTAGCGGTCAGCGTGCCGTGTCCATCGAGCACGACGAAACAACGGCCAAAGAAAGCCTTTCGTTTGTTGTCCTTAAAGCGTTCGAGCGACGTCTGACTGCCGTTGTCCACTCCGATGATGCGTGCATCGGTATCGAAGAACACCTGGTTCTCCGCCCACGGACAACGGTTGCCGTCCTTGTCGACCACCTCGACCTTGACGAACGTCGTGGTCTTTCCCTGATAGTCCACTGTAAGCTGCAGGTGATGGGGCTGTCCTGCGGTATGGATGGTCTGCTGGCGCACTGGCTGTCCGTCCTTACGCGCCACCACCTTCACCTCACCCGGTTCAAAGGTGACGCGCCACATGACATGATACTGGTGGCTGTCCGCCTTCCGGCGCACCCCTTGACTCTTACCGTTGATATACAGTTCCACCTCATCCGCCTGATTATAGTAGCACCACATATCAATCTCCTGTCCGTCCAGCCAGTTCCAGTGGGGGAAGAGATGCAAGACAGGCTGGTTCGTCCATTCACTCTGGTACATGTAATAGACATCCTTGGGCTGACCTGCCAAATCGATAATACCGAAATAGCTGCTGCGTGCCGGATAGGAATAGGGCGTCGGCTCGCCCAGATAGTCAAAACCTGTCCAGATGAACTGTCCGCCAACATACGGGTTGTGCTTCACCACATCCCAAGTCTCCTCGTGGGTACTGCTCCACGAGGCGTGCATATTGTCGTAGGAGGAACACTTGTAGGAGGGATCGGTATAGGGTAGCCACCAAGCCTTGGGCGCCACGGTGATGGAATCGCTGGGCATGGTGTAGAAGCCCGTGGTCTGCAGGGCCGAGACGCTCTCCGTTAGGATGAACGGGCGTCCGGGGAAGTTCTTCGGCACATCCTTGACCCACTGGTGGTGGTAGTTGAAGCCTACGATGTCCAGTGCCTTACCTTTGAACAGGTGATTGTCGGGCGATGGCTCGTTGCAGCCTGCCGTGATGGGGCGTGTGGTGTCATAGCGCCGCACGATGTCGGACAGATGGTCGGCCAACAGCGTATTGACGCTCATCTCGCCCTCCTTGGCCAGTGTTGACGCATCGTGTCCCGCATTCAGAATGAGATTGGCCTGTTCCAAGGTCAGCGTGTCGGCATCTGCCGATGACCATTGTTCCAGCACCTCATTGCCGATGCTCCACATCAGGATGGAGGGATGGTTGCGGTCGCGCAGCACCAGATCGGTCAGGTCGCGCTCATGCCATTCGTCGAAGAAGCGGGCATAGTCATTCTTCGTCTTGCGGCGACGCCACATATCGAACGACTCATCCATAACAATCAAGCCCATGGTGTCGCACATATGAAGCAGTTCGGGAGCTGGTGGGTTGTGCGACGAGCGGATGGCATTCACCCCCATGGCCTTCAGTCGCGAGAGTTTGCGGTGCATGGCATCCTCGTTGACCACGGCACCCAAGCAACCGAAGTCGTGGTGCTCGCAGACCCCATTGATTTTTATGTTCTTGCCATTGAGCCAGAATCCTGTCTTGGCATCGAAGCGGAATGAGCGGAAACCCGTATTGGTCCATACCTCGTCGACCACCTTGCCATTCACCAGCACCTGGGTGCACACCTTATATATATAGGGGTTCTCCACCGACCATAGTTTTGGACGGCGCACCTTCATACCTACCTTACGGCCTTCAGCGTCATAGACCTGATGGCGCACCTTGTAGGCACGTCCACCACTCTCCACATCCGTTGTGACCTGGATGCGTCCGTCGGGATTGGCCACCACGTGGACACCCCAGTGCTTCACGTGTACATCGGCTGTCTTGGTAAACCACACATGACGATAGATGCCGCAGCCACTGTACCATCGCGAGTTGGGCTGATCACTGTTGTCCACACGTACCGCCACCACGTTGCGTCCGTCAGTGAGACTGGACGTGATGTCGTATTCAAACGAGCTGTAACCGTAGGGGCGATAGCCTACTTCCTGTCCGTTGACGTACACGCGTGCATTCATATACACACCGTCAAATGCGATGAAATACCGCTCACCGTCTGTTTTTCGAAGGTCGAAGGTCTTGCGATACCATCCTGTTCCACCGGGCAACGCTCCCCCACCCGCTCCTGACGGGTTTGAGGCCAGGAAGTCGCCCTCCACCGCCCAGTCGTGCGGCAGGTTCAGCGTACGCCAGTGGGCATCTTGATAGTTGCTCTGTGCCATCTGCACCGAGTCGGCCAGTATGAACCGCCATCCCTTATCGAAGTTCTGGCGTTCGCGTGCCTGTGCGGTCGCCATACAGGCGACGGCACAGGCTAAGGTAAAGAGTCTGTTCATAAGAAAGTGGCAGTTAGAGTTTCACGCTGACGGCCTTTCCACTGTACTGCACCATCTTTCCTTCTGGATTGTCGAGGTCGAGGGTACGGGGCTGTCCCTTCTTAACCAGCACCACGTTGAAGCGGCGATTTTTCAGCATACCATTGAAGTTACCACTGCGCTTACCAAAGCGGACGGTCTTATCAGCATCGTTGTAGGTGATGTCAATGGTGGCATACTTGCCCTTCTCATAGTTATAGTTCGTGCCCTCGTCTTCATAGAGTTGGAACGTGCCGTCCTGTCCCTCATAGACATAGAGGTTGATCAACTCTGCTGGCTTCTCGTCACACCATTCCATAGCAGGTCCAAAGGGAATGATGGCACCCTCCCGCACATAGACGGGAATCTTCTCGTAGGGTGCATCAACCACCAACCGCTGTCCACCTTCGTAGTATTCTCCCGTGTAGAGGTCATACCAGCCACACTGCTCGGGGAAATAGACACTGCGGTTACGCGCTTTATAGTAGCCCACAGGGCAGGCCATCAACGCTGGGCCGAACATCCACTGGTTACCAATATTCTCCACCTCCTTGTCACCGTTGAAATCCATGACCAACGCACGCATCAAGGTATAGTCCTTGAAATGTGCCCAAGCAGTCATACTGTACATATACGGCATGAGGCGATAGCGCAGTTTGTCATAATAGATAAACGACTGGTAGGCTGGATGGTTTTCTGGAGCGATGTTCCATATCTCGCGGGTAGGCCATTGGCCGTGTACACGGAACAGGGGAATGAATGCACCAAACTGACTCCAACGGGTCTGCAGTTCGCGCCATTCCTTCAAGTCTTCGTTCTCTATACCCTTCGCGTCGAAGAGTTTCTGTGCCTCGACATAGCGATTCTCCACACAGAAACCGCCTTGATCCATGCCCCAGAAGGGCACGCCCGACATGGAGTAGTTCAGTCCTGCTGTCATCTGTGCACGCATATCCTCCCAGCGCGTACCGATGTCACCGCTCCAGGTGGCTGTCGAGAAACGCTGTTCTCCAGCAAAACCACTTCGGGTCAACAGGAAGACGCGCGGCTCGTTGGCCTTTCCCTTCCACACCGAGCGCTGTCCGTTGTAGATGGCATCGGCATTAACGGTGGAATAGGCATTGAAATATTCGGTAGACGTACCGAGTGCCGTAGGTCCGCAGAGTGCCTTACGATACCACATCGGGGTACAGTCGCGCACATTGGGTTCTGAAGCATCCATCCACCAGGCATCCACACCAGGCACACCATTCTTGTTGTATTTACTATAGAGGTGGTCGTCCATCTGTTTCCAAAATAGTTTGCGTGCCCCCTCATCATAGGCATCGTACATCGAACCCCGGAAGCCGAGCCAGTCGTGGATGTCGTCCTTGACCGCCTGACGATACATCCATCCCTTGGCATCCAGTTCCTTGTAGTGTTCTGTGGTATCGTAGAACTTGGGCCATACGCTAATCATGAAGCGACCGTGCATGGCATGTACGGAGTCGAGCATGGCCTGCGGATTGGGATAGCGTGCTGCCTCAAAGTCGTGAGCACCCCATTCAGGCAGTTTCCAGTAGTTCCAGTCCTGTACGATATTGTCTACGGGAATATGGCGGCGACGGAGTTCGGCTAAGTTCTCCTCAATGTCCTTACTGCTCTGATAGCGTTCGCGGCTCTGCCAGAATCCCAGCACCCATTTCGGGTAGAGTGAGGCTTTGCCCGTCAGGGTACGATAGCCACTAATGACCTCGTCCATATTCTGTCCAGCAATGAAATAGTAGTCCATGTCGCGTGCCATCTCACTCCAGATGCTCAGTTGCTCGCGCTGCTGCTTGTTGCGAGGCTGTGCCACACGCAGTCCGCAGTAGGACTCGCCACCGTCGGGTTGCCATTCGATGCGCAACTGGACTTTCCGTCCCTTGATCAACTCGGTATTGAACTTATAGCTGTTAGGATTCCATGCTGTGCGCCAACGCTCCGGCACCACCTCCTTGCCGTCGATGTACACCTTGACGTATCCAGCATAGTACAGGATAAACTGGTAGAGCTGCTTCTCTGTCTTTCCAGCCTTGGCACAATGGCCGCAGCACTCAGGCTCGATGTATCCCTCATAGGTGACGGTAGCCCCCTGAAGATTAAAACCTTTGGGCAGGTTCTTCAGTCCACCGTTATCCGTCTTGTTGGCGATCTCAGAGGCGGCAGGACAGGCGTATTCATAGTAGATGCTGTCCTCCTCGCGCACTAACTTCTTGCCGTTTTTGTCGATATAGGTACCTGTCAGGTGTCCAGCCTTGCCTTGACGGTCGTAGAGTTTGAAGGCACGGTTCAGTTGCAGGTAGTCGTTGGGGTTGCCGAAGCGGCAATAGCTATAACTATCCCACAGGATGCCGTAGTTTTTATTGGAGAGTACGAAGGGGATGGACACCTTGGTGTTGTACTGGAAAAGGTCTTCGTTCTTTCCCTTCATATTAAACTCCTCCGACTGGTGCTGTCCAAGACCATAGAAGGCCTCGTCGTCTGGGCTGTCGAAGCACATCTGCCAGCTAAGTCCGTGCTTCATATCCTCGGTCACACCGCCAAGGTTGCGGATGCCATATTCTCGTTCGGGTACGGTGAAATTCCAGAACTTCTTTCCGCCCTTGGCCTCCTTCAACAGTCGTTTCCCTGCCGCATCGAAGAAGGTCACCTCTCCCGTAGTCTTGTTGACCACGGCCGTCACGTGCTGTGCTTTTATCGTCACGGTCTGTTCGTCTTCGCCCACCGAAAAGGAGCTCTTGGCAGGAGCCGTCTGCGGCACAATCATCAGACTGGGCTTCTTGATGGGCAATGCGCTTTCGGAAGTGGCACGCACCCGGATGATGTTGCCGTTCATCACTTCCAGACAGATGACCTTGGCTTGTCCGCCGTCTGGTTTGATTGTCACTTTGTTGCCGTTCTGCTGCACTTCTGCGGCAGTCAGTGCCAGTGCCGCCATTGACAGCATACTGGCCATGAGAGTCTTCAGCATTTTCATATTTACAGTTATTGTTTGGTTTTTATGGTAGGTTTAGTATGTTCTGTCGGGTCACGGTATCTTGGCCGAAGTGCCGCGTATGACCAATTGCTGCGGCACAATCCTATGGTAGACCGCTGGGTCTCCTGCGATGTTTCTCAGCAGCAACTGGCAGGCCGTCACCCCCATCTCCCGTGCCTGATCCACAATGGCCGACATCTGCGGAGTGACGTATGCGGCATGCACGTCGTCGGTAAACCCGATGAGCGCGACATCGTCTGGGATACGCAACCCCACCCGTTTGATGGCATTGAAGGCTGCAAACGTAAGGATATCGTTGAAGGCAAGGATGGCATCTGGCCGTTGCTCCTTCAGTATCTCCACGGTGTCTTCCAGTGCTGCGTCATAGTCGATGGAGCCACAACGGATGAGTGCACGTTCCACGGACAGACCATTTGTGCGAAGTGCCTCCAGATACCCGTGCTTCCGCCGTTGCACCATGTCGAGGTGGTTGGGACCACCGATGAAAGCTATACGTCGACTGCCCGTGTCTATCAAGTGTTGAACCGCCATCTGTGCGGCCTCATCTCCGTTGGCCGTCACACACGAGAAGCGATCCTTCAGACAGGTGCGTCCGAAAAAGACAAGCGGGATTCCCATCTCCGCTATTTCCTCAAAATGGCTGTAGTCCGTGGTGGTCTGTGCCAGACAGGCAATGATGCCCTCCACGTGGAGGTTGATGAAATTGTCGACGGCCTGTGTCTCGTCCTCAAACGATTCGTGACTGTTGGCTCCGATGACGCTATATCCAGAGCGTTTAGCCTCTTCCTCAATCCCGTCAAGCACCGCAGCATAATAGTGTGTCACCAGATTAGGCAACACCACACCGATGACTTTCGTCGCTTCTCGGCGCAGGCTCTGCGCAAAGGGGTTGGGACGATAGTTTCGTGCCTTGGCCAGTGCCTTCACCCGTTCCTGCATCTCGTGGCCAATCTCCGACGAGCTTCGCAGGGCACGGCTGACGGTGGCGATACTCACATGGAGTTCTTCGGCCAAGTCCTTCAACGACGTTCTATGCTGTTTTTTGCTGTTCATCGGTGCAAAAATACGAAAAAAACCGCAATGTGATGCATTTTTTTTCCGTTTTTCTTGTTTTTATTTCCGAATATACTTACCTTTGCAGCGGACTAATGGATAATTATTGATTGCCAAAAAAACACAAAGAGTAAAGTTATGAGTAATGAATAGTTGATAATAAGTTAGTTAGAAACACAGAGACTGGGATTGTCGTGAGACACTCCCAGTTTTTTTGAGGCTTTGTTAATCATGAAAAAGAAAAACGACATCGAAATCCCGGTGGGTGTCGAGCGCGTGATGCTCCACGCCTGTTGCGCCCCCTGTTCGTCGGCCATCGTAGAATGGATGACGGCACACGACATTCGTCCCACCATCTTCTATTTCAATCCCAATATCTGGCCACAGCGCGAGTACGAGATTCGAAAGGAGGAGAGCAAGCGACACGCGCATCTGCTCGGACTCGAATGGATAGACGGCGACTACGACCACGCGGCGTGGTTAGCGGCCGTCCGCGGACTGGAAGACGAACCCGAACGGGGCGGGCGTTGCCTCCAGTGTTTCCGCCTGCGTTTGACCGCCACCGCCTTGGTGGCTCGTCAACAGGGTTTCGACACGATAGCCACGACCCTTGCCACCTCACGTTGGAAAAGTCTCGAACAGATTGCGCAGGCTGGACGGATGGCTGAGGAAGCTGTCCCTGGCATCCGCTTCTGGGCACAGAACTGGCGGAAGGGTGGTCTTCAGGAGCGTCGCAACGCCCTGCTCCAGCAGTATGGGTTCTACAACCAGCAGTATTGCGGATGCGAGTTCAGCATCCGTCCCTCACTCAATCAAACACCTTGAAACTGTAGCCCTGACTGCGCAGCCATTCGATGCTTTCCGGCAGTGCAGTCTGGAGTTTATCTATACTCTTGAGTGAGTCATGGAATGTGATGATGGAACCATTGCGTGCATAGCGTTTCACATTGTTCACTACGTCCTCAGCTGTCATCCATTTGGAATAATCACGCGTGACGAGATCCCACATCACGATGCGATACTTACGCCCCAGAATGGCATACTGATCCAGACGCATCCATCCATGCGGTGGGCGCACCAAGTCGGTATGGAGGTAGGCATTGGCCTTCTCCACATTATAACAATACTTATGGATGCTGTGCCGAAACCCACTGATGTGGTTGTGTGTATGGTTTCCAACCCGGTGTCCTTCCTCAATGACGCGCTGCAGCAGTTCCGGATATTTCCTTGCATTATCGCCCACCATGAAGAAGGTGGCCTTGATGCCGTAGTGGCGCAGGGTATCGAGGATAAAGGGCGTGGCTTCGGGGATGGGACCGTCGTCAAAGGTCAGGTAGACGGCTCGTTCGTGACGATCCATTCTCCACGTGGCTCTGGGGTAGAGCCACCGCAGCCATATTGCCGGTTGTTCTATTATCACAGGTCTTGTCGCTTGTTTTCTATTACATCAGTGTCCGACACCCTGAACACCACCGCGTTCCTCGAAGGTACGTATCATGCGGTTGTATTGTTCGTAGTGTTTCTCAAACCACTTTTGGTCAATCTGCTGCGCCGCGAAGAGTATCTGTTGGAGATAGTAGGCATGGACGTAGGCCGAGTTCTTAGAGAACTCGAACTGTTCGGCGTTGAGGTTGTTGTACCAGTTGAGATACTGTTGCGAGTTGCGCCACATCTCGTTGAGGATCTTCATCGCCTTCTGCTTCTGTCCGACCTTTGCCCAGTCCTCTGCCATATCCAGTGAGCCTGACGAGAACTCATGTGGGATGTTGTACGAGGGAAGCATCTTCTCCGTATAGCCTAACACCTCTGCCGCGCGTTTCTTGTCACCCTCTTTGAGGAGTTGAGTGGCGAGCTGTGACATGATGCGACGGTGACTGTAACACATGCGCATCACAGTCTCGTCGATGTAGACACCCTGCTTGTTCAGTTCTCCGAACTTAAAGCGGTGCATCACGTTGTCGTAGGTGCGTTTCGTATCAAAACTGCGAGCACCCTCAGCATTGGTGGTAAACGGCGTGATGCGGTGTGCCAGTCCTTCGGTCACCAGGTTGTTGCCGAGGTTGATATAGTTATCGTCGCCGACAGTCACGGCTACATAGATAGGACGTTTCCAGTTACACTCGGCCAACATCTCCAGAATCATCAGATCTTGTTTGTAGAGTGCACTCTTTCCAGCCAACGAGATGACCATGCGGTCAGGAATGCTGTCGGTAGCCATCATCATACCGCTCTTGCGTACAGCCTCTTTATCAATGGTCATATAGAGCGTGTCGGTGGGAATGACGTGCAGTTCGGAATTCTTGGAGCGCACCCAGTACTTCAGCACGTTCTTCAGCTCGAAGGGATTGTCGCCGAACTGTGCCTTGGCCGTCTTGGGATCCTGTTTATAGAAGTCGAGAACGGCCTGTTTCATATAGGGGGCAACAGAGACATACTCGTTGGTGCCTGTGACATACTCCAAGCGGTTCCAGGAGATGGGTATTCCCGGTGAGGTGTAGGCTGGACGGCGCATCTGGTCGATGTACCAGTCGGTCTGGAGATACGACAGGTTGCAGACGCGTGCATCGGTGCGCACGCCCTCCACGTCCTGGTTATACCAAAGTGGGAAGGTATCGTTGTCACCATTGGTATAGATGATGGGATTACCCTCGTCCTGCAACGACATCAGGTAGTTCTGACCGAAGTCGCGACAGGAGTAGCGTCCACTGCGGTCGTGGTCGTCCCACGTCTGACTGCCCATCTGTATGGGAACAGCCAGTGCAGCCAAAGCGATGATGGCTGCTGCCGCCACGTTCTCTTTCTTCATCTTACGTGCAAGCAGGTTGATGAGCGCCGCCACACCCATACCACACCAGATGGCGAAGGCATAGAACGAGCCAGCATAGGCATAGTCGCGTTCGCGCACCTGTGCGGGATTTTGGTTGAGGTAGATGACGATGGCGAGTCCTGTCATGAAGAACAGGAAGAACACCACCCAGAACTGACGGATGCCAACAGGCTCGTCCTCCGTATGGTCTGCCCCGGGCACACGGCGTTTCCGGGTGTACCAAGCCTGCCAAAAGAGTCCAATGAGACCCAGCATAAGCGGCATCATATAGAACACGTTGTGTCCCTTGTTGTTCTTGAGTTCGTCGGGCAGTGTCGACTGGTCGCCCAAGCGCCAGTCATCCAGCCAACTGAAACCGCTAATCCAGTTACCGTGTTCCAGTTCGCCCTGCCCCTGTATGTCGTTTTGCCGTCCGGCAAAGTTCCACATGAAGTATCTCCAGTACATGAAGTTGCACTGGTAGGAGAGGAAGAAACGGATGTTCTGCAGCATGCTCGGCATCTTCACCGTCACCATCTCCCCACAGCGGTCGTAGACCTCCTCACGTCCGTCTGGTTCCTCTCCTAACCAGCTACGGTAAGAGGAAGCCTTTCCGGAGTCCCACATTCTGGGGAAGAGCATATTCTGCGCATAGACATATTCGCTTTTAGTGCGTGCTACGAAATATTCGTCCTTCTCGTCTGGCGAGGCTTTCTCTTTGCGCTGCCATACGGGTGCACCGTCTTTCTGTACAGGTCGGCAGTAGTCTCCAGCCTTCTCCAAGGCCACCTGCGAGGTATATGCCTGTCCATAGAGCAGCGGACGCTGACCATACTGGTCGCGACCGAGGTAGTCGCCAAGGGTAAAGATGTCCTCTGGCGAGTTCTGATCCATGGGCGGATTGGCAGAAGAGCGTATCACAATGACGGCATAGGAAGAATACCCGATAAGGAGCATCATCATGCAGAGCAACGCCGTATTCTTGACGCGCGAGGTAATCAGCAGTTTGCCTTTATTCCTGTATTTCAGTACTAACCACAACACGGCCAGCACCACGATGCCGATGAGCACCGCTGACCAGCCGTAGCCGTAGAACGGGATGCCTAACATGGCGACAGACAACAGGAAAGCGATGTTTTGACGCTTCTGACTGCTGTCGTTATGTGTCTCGTAGATGGCCCATAGCAATACCGAGACCAACAGGATGATGTAGACAATCTCTCCCGTATTGAACGGACAGCCCAGCAGGTTGACGAACAACAGTTCGAACCACCCTCCTACGCGCACGATACCTGGCACAAGACCATAGAGCACGGCAGCCAGGATGACAATGGAGATCAACAGGGCGGCAATGGAGCCGTAGAGGTCTTTCCGCGAATCAGGCTGCGGACACTTGCGGTAGTAATAAACCAGCACGATGGCAGGTAGACACAGCAGGTTGAGCAGGTGCACACCGATGGAGAGTCCCGTCATATACATGATAAGTACCAACCAACGGTCGGCATGCGGCTCGTCGGCGTGTTCTTCCCATTTCAGAATCAGCCAAAACACTAATGCTGTGAATGCCGAGGAGTAGGCATAGACCTCACCCTCGACAGCCGAGAACCAGAAGGTGTCGCTAAAGGTATAGATCAATGCGCCCACCAAAGCTGAACCCTCGATAGCGATGGTTTTTGCCGGAGTCAGCTCCGTCCAGTCCCTCACGAGGAGTCGACGCACCAAATGGGAGATGGTCCAGAAGAGGAAGAGGATCGTAACCGCCGAGAGCAGGGCACTCATCGTATTGACCATGCGCGCCACCTGTGAGGGGTCGCTGGCAAAATGCGAGAAGAGATTGGCGGTAAGCATGAAGAAGGGTGCCCCCGGTGGGTGTCCCACTTCCAGTTTATATCCTGTCGATATAAATTCCGGACAGTCCCAGAAAGAGGCTGTCGGCTCAATGGTAGAGCAATACACAAAGGCGGCAATAAGGAAGGTTACCCATCCTAATGTATTGTCCAACAGTCGAAAACGTTTCATTGTCTATGGTCTCTTATTTCTTTTAGCCGACAAAGTTAGTGATTTTTGGCGGAAGAGCCGCCTGTTTCAGTTATTTTAACTACATAAACGCACTTGCACCGTAGACGAGCAGTACGTAGCGCAGCACCTTTCCCAACGTGATACTGGTCAGCGAGACGGGGATATTGGCACGCATCAGTCCCAACACAATGGTGATGGCACTCCCTAACACAGGGAGAAAGGCAAAGAATCCCATCCACGCCCCGTGGCCGCCCATGAAGCGTGTGGCTCTATCGAGACTCTCTTGACTAACGTGCAAGTATTTCACAATCCACTCCAGTCGCCCCATACGTCCCACGGCGTAGTTGAAGCAAGAACCTAACACATTGCCGGCTGAGCCGTAGACGACGAGTGGCATAGGGTCAAGACCTGCGGCCATCAGTCCCAGCATGACGGCCTCGCTGGAGAAAGGAAAGAACGACCCTGCCACAAAGGCGGCAATGAACATTCCCCAGTATCCATAGCCCATGAGCAGCGAGGTGACAACGTCCATATAAACAGGTTTTCAAAGTACGACGGAAGGCGTCCAGAGGTTGCAGACGGTGAGCAGCAGTGCTAACAGGAGAAACACCTGAATGGTAACGTTGGTGAGACGCGTGTGGGTCAGCACCATGTAATGCGCGATCAATGGCGACACAAAGACGAGGAGCAAGGGCACGAGTCGGGTATAGAGCGTGGGTTGCAGCAACAGAGCGGCAACCACCAGCCACACCATCGTGATGAAGAAATGATAGAGGCGGCGCACACGGACGCTGTCGAGGTGGCCTTGCCGCAGATAGTGGATGGTACCCACTATTCCCATCAAGAGGAGCAGTGCCACCACACCCATTTGTCCAGCACTCCACACGATGATGTCGAGTGGCTGACTCCATTCCGCCAAGGGCAGGAAATGGGCGACGAGCGGTGTGAAGTCCTGCTGAAGGACGAGTCCACAAGCCCAAAACCAGTAAGGCGTCAACACGCCAAACAGGCTGGCACACCAGGTGCGCCCTGAAAGTGACTGGAGCGTCGCACCCTGCATCATCCATAGGAAGGGAAGCAGACAGAGCATCTGCACGAAGAACAGGCTGGCCACACCGATGCAGAGGTAGGCGTAGTAGACGCAACCTACCGCTGTCGCATCTTGATAGGTATGGAACAGCAACATGACGTAGATGGTCAGACACATCTGGACGACGGCTCCGTGGAAGTCGGCGAATAACGGACAGGCTGCTGCCGAGAGCACGAGGAACGTGCTCGATATCATGGGTGAATAGACGCGGATGAGTGCGTAGCTCTTGTTCAGTTTGATGAGCAACATGACGGTAGCCACGAAACAGGCCAGCGCACCCCACCACAGCCCTTCGACAAAGCCTGCCAACAGCCATACGCACACCGAGGCGGAGATGAGTATGGGCAGCGTGCGTTTGCTCTCTGCGATTCTGTTCTGCAGTCGTTTCGCCATGTGTTTCCTGTCTGCCGCTTAGAGGTCTGCGCCGATGTCGCTGCGGAAATACTTGTCCGTAAACTGTATCTTACTGGCTTCGGCAAAGGATTTCTGGAGTGCCTCGGCCTTGTCTTTACCGTAGGACGAGACGGCGATGACGCGCCCTCCAGCCGTCACGGTCTGTCCGTCCTTGATGGCCGTTCCACTGTGGAACACGACACTGCCCTCCACTTGGTCGAGCCCCGTGATGGGATAGCCTTTCTTGTATTCCTGCGGATAGCCACCGCTGACCAGCATGACGCAGACGGCCGCGCGCTCGTCGAACACGACAGTGCGGCGGTCGAGGTCTCCCTCTGCCACGCCCTCGAACAGGTCGACGAGGTCGCTCTTCAGCCTCAACATAACGCTCTCTGTTTCGGGATCGCCCATGCGGCAGTTATATTCGATGACCATCGGTTCTCCTTCTACATTGATCAGTCCAAAGAAGATAAAGCCCTTGTAGTCGATGTGTTCGGCTTTCAGTCCTTCCACTGTCGGACGGATGATGCGGTCTTCCACCTTCTTCATCCACTCTTTCGTGGCGAAGGGGACGGGAGTGACGCTACCCATACCACCCGTGTTCAGACCCGTGTCATGTTCGCCGATACGTTTGTAGTCCTTGGCTTCGGGCAGGATTTTATAGTGTTCGCCGTCGGTCAGCACGAACACGGAACACTCAATGCCGCTGAGGAACTCCTCGATGACCACTCGGGAAGAAGCATTACCGAACATTCCACCGAGCATCTCCTTCAGTTCCTTCTTCGCCTCCTCCAACGTGGGGAGTATCAGCACGCCCTTTCCAGCGCAGAGTCCGTCAGCCTTCAACACGTAGGGAGCTTTCAGCGTCTCCAAGAACCGTAGACCGTCCTCCAGATGTTCCCCATCGAAGGTACGGTATTGTGCCGTGGGAATATGGTGTCGCTGCATAAAGGCTTTGGCGAAGTCCTTCGATCCTTCCAACACCGCTCCAGCCTTAGAGGGGCCAATGACGGGAATGTGGCTGGTGCGGCTGTCAGCCTTCAAATCGTCGTAGATGCCTTTCACCAACGGATCTTCAGGCCCTACCACTACCATGTCGACGGTCTTCTCCGCACAGAATGTCTTGACGGCTTCGAAATCGTCAGCCTTCATGTTCACGTTCTCGCCACAATGGCCTGTCCCCGCGTTTCCTGGGGCAATATAGAGTTTGTCACATTGGGGACTTTGGGCGATCTTCCACGCTAAAGCGTGTTCGCGTCCGCCACTTCCTAACAGTAGTATTTTCATCGTGTTGTGCTTTTATCGTTGTGTACGTTTTTATTTCAGATAGTCCTCGAAGTACTGCGTGATGCGCTCATGGAGGTGGACACTCTGGTGACCGCGCATATTGTGCGGCTCGCCAGGATAGACGAAGAAGTCGGGTTGCGTTCCAGCCTCGATGCAGGCTTTGAGGAAGGTCAGGCAGTGCTGCGGCACTACGGTCACGTCGTTCAACCCTTGGATAATCTGTAGCTTTCCCTTCAGGTTCTTGGCCTGCGGGAGCAGCGAGGTCTTCTTGTAGCCTTCGGGGTTGGTTTGCGGTGTGTCCATATAGCGTTCGCCATACATCACCTCATACCAGTGCCAGTCGATGACGGGGCCTCCAGCCACACCTACCTTGAACACATCGGGGTAGTTGGTCATCAGCGAGATGGTCATAAATCCGCCGAAGCTCCAGCCGTGCACACCCATTCTGTCGGTGTCCACATAGGGCAGACTCTTCAAGTATTCCACGCCCTTCATCTGGTCTTGCATCTCCACCTGTCCTAACTGGCGGAAGGTGGCCTGCTCAAACGCTTTTCCACGATGCTCACTGCCCCTGTTGTCGAGGATGAAGAGCAGGTAGCCCTTTCCAGCCATGTAGGTCTCCCAGCCTCGGCTGCAGTAGTTCCAGCGTGCATCCACGTTGTGTGCGTGCGGTCCACCGTACACATAGACAATGGTGGGATATTTCTTATTGGGGTCGAAGCCCACGGGCTTCACCATGCGCCAGTAGAGATCCGTCTCACCGTCAGCGGCCTTAATCGTGCCGCAACTGTACTCCGGCACGTTGTAGCCCTTCCAAGGGTTCTCGGCGGTGAAGTAATGGAAGCGGTTGCCAATCTCCATGTTCACAATATCGATCTGGCGAGGCACGGTGGGCGTGGAGTAGTTGTCGTAGAGATACTGGCCGCTCCGGCTCAGCGTGGCATTGTGCCACCCCTCACCGTTGGCGTCCGCCAGGGTGCACTTGCCCGTCTCGGTGTCCACCAAGTAGATATTGCGCTGGATGGGCGATGCTTCGTTGCTGGCGATGACGATTTGTTGATGTTTGGGATAGAAGCCAAGCACGTCCATCACCTCCCATTCGCCATGAGTCAGCTGTCGGATGCGGAGCGCAGCACCGTCTTTTTGCTCACAGAGGTAGAGGTGGTTGTAGCCGTCTTTGCGACTCTGCATGATAAATTTGTCGCTGTCCCAGGGCAAGAACTGGATGGGGTGCAACGGCTCCACATACTTATCGTCCGTCTCGCGGTAGAGTTCGTCTTTCTTGTCGCCCGTCTCAGCGTTGTAGCTCACGAGACGGCAGTCGTTTTGGTCACGATTCAACTCAAACATATAGACAGTCTTGCTGTCTGGACTCCAAGCGATGTTGGTGAAATAGCGGTCGGTAGGGTCGCCTGCCTTCAGGTAGACGGTCTTGCCTGTCTTCACGTCAAAGACGCCCACGGTCACCTTGTGGGAGGTCTCGCCCGCCATCGGGTATTTGTCTGGGGCAGCAGTGGCAATGCAACTCTGTGTTTCGGGATGATCGAAGCCTATCTCGGGAATATCCACCTGTGGATAGTCCGTCACCATGCGCTGATCCATGCGGTAGAAGGCGAGTTTCTCGCCGTCGGGACTCCAGAACGTGCCTTTCTCTATGCCGAACTCGTCGCGGTGGACGCTCTGTCCATAGACGATCTCGCGACTGCCGTCTTGACTAATCTGTGTCTCCTTACCGTTCACTGTGCGCACAAAGAGGTTGCTGTCCTTGAGGAAGGCGAAGGCATTCTCTTGCGTGTTTGCCTCCAAGAGGCTCTCACCGTCCTCGAAGTTCTGCTCGCCCATGAGTTTGCGCTTCTTCCAGTCCACGTAGTAGGTCTTGCTACCGTTGCTCACCTTGACGATGGTCTTGCCAGCAAAGGGGAACGTAGCGTTGTAGAGGGTGCGCACCTTAATGTCCTTGGTGTTGCTGATGGCTTGGTTGATGTCGTTTGTGCCGAAGAGCCGCGTCTCCTTACCGTTCTTTTTATTGACCAGATAGCAGGCATCAATATCCTGGCGTACGAGTTCGTCGCCCCACCAGATGGTCCAACGGTTCTTGGCCACCATGTTGCGGTAGTTGGTACCTCCGAAGTTAAGGTCTTCCAGCGTCAGTGTCTTCTGTGCGTCCATCGGTAGCGTGGCCACCAACAGGGTGATGCAGGCGGCGAGGGTCTTGTGTCGAAGGTTAGTCATGGTTGTGTCTCCTGTCTTTTGAACCGAAACGGCGGTCTTTTCCACCACTGCGGTCGAAGCGTTCGTGGCCACCGCGGTTGTCGCCCTTACGGAAGGGCTTGCGGTCGCCGTCTCTGCGGAAAGGTTTGCGGTCGTCATCTCTGCGGAAGGCTTTGCGCTCGCGGCGTTCGTGGTTGTCGCGCTCGTCGCGTCGCTCCATGGAGCGGAAGCGGAAGGTGCGGATGTCGGCGGCCTCGTTCTCCTCCTGTTCATCCAAGCGGCGCTTGAACTCGCGGTTCTGCTTGAAGCGGCGCTTCTCCGCCATCTGTCGTTTCTCCTCCTCGGTCTTCACCGTGCCGCCCTCGGCACGAAAGTCCTTCATCTTCCCGTCGAAGAGTTGGTATTTGCGGAACTCACACTCCAAACTACCGTTGTAGACGGGTATTTTGATGCTGGGCTTAAGACCAATCTGGTCGAAGCACTCCTCGCGGTAGCTGAGAATCCAGGCCTCTCCACCAGCAAACTGGTGTTTCAACCGCTCACCAATCATCTTATACGTGCCGAGCAGGTCGGGTGTGGAGATGCGTTCGCCATAAGGGGGATTGGTGACGAGGATGCTCTTTTCCTTGGGTTGAGTGAAGTTCTTGAAGTCAGCCACCTCCACGGTGATATCCTTGGCAAGACCCGCGGCACGGGCGTTGAGGCGCGCCGTGTTGACGGACTTCACGTCGATGTCGTAGCCGTAGATATGGTGGGCGAACTCGCGTTCAGCACTATCGTCGTTGTAGATGCGGTCGAAGAGTTCCGCGTCGTAGTCGGGCCATTTCTCGAAGGCATACGACTTACGGAACAGGCCAGGAGCCATATTGCGGGCGATGAGGGCGGCCTCGATGAGCAGGGTGCCACTGCCGCACATGGGGTCGATGAAATCGGTGTCGCCCTGCCAACCAGTCATCAGTATCATGCCAGCAGCCAACACCTCGTTGAGGGGAGCCTCAACGGACTCTTGGCGGTAGCCCCGGCGGTGGAGCGACTCGCCACTGGAGTCGAGGGAGAGGGTGCACTGGTCTTCGGCGATATGGATATTCAGCCGGATGTCGGGGTTGGCCACGGAGATATTAGGGCGCGTACCCGTCTTCTCGCGGAACTGATCCACGATAGCATCCTTCACCTTATACGCCACGAACTTAGAGTGGCGGAACTCATCGGAGAAGACCACGGAGTCGACGGCGAAGGTCTTGTCCGTACTGAGGTACTGTGCCCAGTCCGTCTTCTGCACCTCGCGGTAGACGTCGTCTGCCGAGCGTGCGCGGAAGTGGCTAATGGGTTTCAGGATACGTATGGCAGTGTGGAGCTGGAAGTTGGCGCGGTACATGAGTTCTTTGTCGCCCGTGAAGGAGACCATCCTGCGTCCCGTCTGCACGTTGTTTGCGCCCAGTTGCGTCAGCTCTTTCGCCAAAACGGGTTCCAGTCCCATAAAGGTCTTGGCGATCAGTTCAAATTCCTGTGTCATTATGTCTTTTCGTAAATATGCTGTGCAAAGGTACGAATAAGTGAGAGAAATACAAAAAGAAAAACCTTTTTCTTTTTTATTTCCGAACGGGAGTACCTTCGACGCGCAGCGTCAGAGGTACGAAAGCCCAACTCCCTGCCGAGAGATTTTTTCACTCAAGCAACCAGTCCAGCACGTACTGCTGCTTGATTCCATCGTGCCATACCACTGGGTCGTTGTCCATGGTCAACAGGAACTTGGGATAGTTATCAGACAGGGCTCGCAGGGGTGCCAGCTCTCGTTCCATCGTTGTCGCCTCACGCGCGGTCAGCGCCACTTGATAATAGACCTTCTCTTCGCCTCTCACGACCACGAAGTCTATTTCCGCATCGCCCACCTTTCCAACATAGATCTCTCCTCCCCTGCGGGCCAGCTCCAGATAGACCACATTTTCCAGGACATGACCCAAGTCGCCTCCCTTCGTGCCGTTGATAACCCTTCGCAGTCCAACATCCGCAAGATACAGTTTCTGGCCAGTCTTCAGCAGTTGCTTACCCTTGGCATCATACCTCGGCACGGAATAGAACACAAAGCTGTCGACCAGTGCTGCGATATAATTCTCTACGGTGTGTGACGTAATCTTTCTGCCCATGGAAGTCATCGTGTCACTGATGCGTTTGATGACAGAGAGGTTACCGATATTGTCGGCCAAGAACCTCACCACGCTCTGCAGCATCATGACATCCGTTATCTTTCTGCGGCTCACCACATCCTTCAGAACAATAGTGTTGTAGACCCCCTGCAAGTACTCGCGCACCATCTCCTTGTCGTGGCGGAGCTGTAGGACATAAGGGAACGCTCCTTCTTCCACATAGTGTCTGTAAACCGACTCTATATTTGTGCCTTGCGGAAAAGCCGTAAGGTATTCGCTGAAAGAGAAAGGAAACAGCTTGATTTCCACATACCGTCCGGTAAGCAATGTGGCAATTTCCCCCGACAAGAGATAGGCATTCGACCCTGTCACATAGATGTCCACGTTGTCCAAAAGGAACAAACTGTCTATCACCCTCTGGAAATTGTCCACCATCTGTATCTCATCAAAGAACAGATAGTTCATCCCGTCGGGCGACAGATTCTTCTTAACGTGGGCATATAACACCTTATAGTCGAGGAACGGCTCGTTCTCCAAATCCTCGAAATTCACGGCCTGTACCTGTCGCTTGGGGACTCCTTCTGCCAATAGGCTTTCGCGGAAAATCCTCAACAGCGAAGACTTCCCACAACGGCGGATACCCGTCACCACCTTGATGACCTTTCTGTCCCTCCACCGCGTCAATGCCTGTATATACTCCTTGCGCTCTATCATTGCCACACGTCCTTACTAAAAAAAATGAATTCGGGTGCAAATATACGAAAGTTTTACGAGAAATTTGCAGCGCACTGCAAATTTTCCTCCATTCCGTGATATTTTTGCACTTCATTGCATTTTTAGACACAGAAAATATCATTTAAGGGGCGTCCCGTTTACTGCGGTTTTTCGGCTACGGGGCGAACGGAAAAGCCATAGCACCGATCATAATAAGAGCTTTGACATGTCGCACCTTGCGACGAATTATAGTATAGGAAGTGGGCTTTGCCGTAGCCATTGTTTTGCGTATCCACGTAGAGCATTATTACTCTCACTCACGGTCTGCACAAGGATTTGGTCGCCCTTGTGCCAGTAGAACGAGGCACTGCTGGAGCCATCCTTCTTCAGTCCCACGCGCGTCTGCCCCTCCTTCACGGAGGCAGCGAGCGTCACGGTGTGCGTTCCGTCTGGGTTCTGCTGCTGTTCCGTGACAGCATTATCATCAGAACAGCCTGTGGCGACGGCTACAACAGCCAACGCCACAAGCGTCATATATTTGTTTCCCATTATTGTGTGTCTTTGTTCCCTGTGGACTTATTGCCAACTACTGTCCCAGTTGCTGAGTGTTGCTTTTTCACTTCCAAAACCAGCTGCACCTACATAGCTGGCAGCAAGCAGGCAGTTCTTGAAACGGACTTCCACCGTTGTTACGGTTGGCGTAGCATAATCTTTCTTTTCGCTTCTCATTGTTTTATCTTGTCTTTACTTTTTTTTCGGGTGCAAAGGTAATCAATTTTTCGACCCCCCCCAATAACTGCCGTTAAATTTTGTTAAGCTTCCGTTAAAAATTATAATCGTCGAAGAAAACTACCCCGAGCATAGAGCGGTAAAACCGCGCCCCAATTCCGTTTTTAGTGGTCGGAAAACAAAAAAATGGGAAAAAGTTTTCCTGTTTCAGAGAAAAGCAGTATCTTTGTATGCTTTTAACGCACTATACGGTATGCACGATGGACAGATAGTCATGGTTAGCCGCGCGCGGCGGTACTCGCCCAACAGCACAGAGAAAGACGCGGCAATACTCCGGGAAGTGGCGCACAGACTACAAGAAAAGGGCTGGCAAACCACGGTTTTTTCGGAAGACGAGGCAGACAGAACACTGCCGCAGGCTGCTGTCTACGTGACCATGGGGCGCAGCGAAACCCTGCTGCAACAGCTCGAAGAGCGAGAGCGACAGGGAGCGATAGTCGTCAACACCCCTGCTGCCGTCCGCCGCTGCTGCCACAGACGGCAACAGATGGAACTGTTGGAACAGGCTGGCGTAGCAGTAGCGCCGCGGGAGGGCAACGACGGATACTGGGTGAAACGGGGCGACGCCTCGGCACAGACCCCTGGTGACGTGCGCTACTGTCCCGACAAAGCGAGTGCCTTGGCCACCGCACAGGAGATGAAGGACAGGGGCATCACGGAGATTGACCTCCGCGCACACGTCACGGGGGATCTCGTGAAGTTCTACGGAGTAAAGGGAACACCCTTCTTCCGCCACTACTACCCCAGCGACGACGGCCAGAGCAAGTTTGGCGACGAGGCGCGCAACGGAAAGCCGCAGCACTACTCCTTCGACGCCAGTCGCCTGCAGCGGACGGCAGACTGGGCGGCAACGCTGTTAGACACTGACGTGTATGGTGGAGACTGCATCATCTGCCCCGACGGCACACCCGTGCTGATAGACTTCAACGACTGGCCCAGTTTCAGTCGGTGTCGGGAGGAGGCCGCAGCAGCCATCGCCGCGTGCATCGCCCAGAAGGCTGGGCTTCAAGACAAGCATGAGAAATAGAAATGACGCAAGAGACAAACATACTTGAAACAAAGGGACTGATCTTCGACTACGGTGGCACACTCGACACGGGGGGCTGCCACTGGGGAAAGGTACTGTGGCACGCCTACCAAGAAACGGGAGTGCCCGTCACAGAGGAACGTTTTCGCGAGGCATACGTCCACGGGGAACGCACCTTGGCCAAGAACCCCATCATACAATCCGACTTCACCTTCCGCCGCACGCTCGATGAGAAGTTGCGCATCGAACTGGAGTACCTCGGACTGCCCGACTACCGCAACACGA
The DNA here is from genome assembly GCA_963588695.1 of Bacteroidaceae bacterium. Lineage (GTDB taxonomy): Bacteria > Bacteroidota > Bacteroidia > Bacteroidales > Bacteroidaceae > Prevotella. The sequence continues at coordinate 26,307 of CAVAIX010000003.1, forward strand.
TACTCGAACGACTCTACGACGGCGTGCGCCAACACACCGCTGAGAGCCGCCGCGTGCTCCGTCAGTTGAAGGAGCACGTGCCCCTGGTGTTGGTGAGCAATTTCTATGGCAACATCGCCACCGTGCTCCGCGAGTTCAGCCTCGACGGTCTGTTCTGCCACACCGTGGAGTCTGCCGTGGTCGGTGTGCGGAAGCCTGACCCACAGATTTTCCGCCTCGGTGTGGAAGCCCTCGGCATGGAGGCTCACACGGTGACCGTCGTCGGCGATAGTATCGACAAGGACATCATACCAGCGCGACAGGCTGGCTGCCACACGGTGTGGACGCGCGGTGAGCAATGGACCGACGCACCCGTGGACGAGTCGCAGGCCGACCTCGTCATTGACAGCCTCGACCAACTGTTAGACAATAAGAACATAAAATACATATATTAAAAACTAAGTGTTATGAAACAAACTAATGTGAAGCCTGCAGAAGGCAAATTGGGAATTATGGTAGTAGGCTGCGGCGCAGTGGCCACTACGTTCATGACGGGTGTGCTCATGACCCGCAAGGGACTGGCAAAGCCCATCGGCTCCATGACGCAGTACGACAAGATCCGCATTGGACGGGGCGAAGACAAGAAATACCTCCACTACAAGGACATCGTGCCCTTAGCCTCGCTCGACGACATCGTGTTCGGCACATGGGACGTCTATCCCCAGAACGCCTACCAGGCTGCCATCTACGCTGAGGTGCTGAAGGAAAAAGACATTGAGCCAGTGCGCAGCGAGTTGGAGCAGATTGTGCCCATGAAGGCGGCCTTCGACCGCAACTACGCCAAGCGTCTGGACGGCGACAACGTGAAGGACTGCAAGACGCGCTGGGACATGGTGGAGGCTGTGCGCAAGGACATCCGCGACTTCAAGGAGAAGAACGGTTGTGCACGCATCGTGGTTATCTGGGCTGCTTCCACAGAGATCTACGTTCCCGTGGACGAGAAGATTCACGGCACACTGTCTGCCCTGGAGCAGGCCATGAAGGCCGACGACCGCGAACACGTGGCACCCTCCATGTGCTACGCCTACGCCGCACTGACCGAGGGCGCACCCTTCATCATGGGCGCACCGAACACCACCGTCGACATTCCAGCCATGTGGGAACTGGCCGAGAAAACCAAGATGCCTATTGCCGGCAAGGACTTCAAGACCGGACAGACCCTCGTGAAGTCGGGCTTCGCCCCCATCATCGGCACACGCTGCCTCGGACTGCACGGCTGGTTCTCCACCAACATCCTTGGCAACCGCGACGGACTCGTGCTCGACGAACCCGCCAACTTCCACACCAAGGAGGTCAGCAAGCTCTCCACCTTGGAGACCATCCTCAAGCCCGATGTGCAGCCCGACCTCTACGGCCACGGCAACGACGAGGACACGCAGTACTTCCATAAGGTGCGCATCAACTACTATCCGCCGCGCAACGACAACAAGGAGGGATGGGACAACATCGACATCTTCGGATGGATGGGCTACCCCATGCAGATCAAGATCAACTTCCTCTGCCGCGACTCCATCCTCGCCGCTCCGCTGCTGCTCGACCTCACCCTGCTCAGCGACCTCGCTGCACGTGCTGGACGCTACGGCATCCAGCGCTTCTTGAGCTTCTTCCTCAAGGCTCCTATGCACGACTACACCCAGGGAGAAGAGGCCGTCAACAACCTCTACCAGCAATACACCATGTTGAAGAACGCCATCCGCGAGATGGGCGGATATGAAGCCGATGAAGAAATCGATTAAAAACTTTTTTATCATACTTTTGATGTCCTTGTGCCTGCCCACGCAGGCACAAGGATTGCTTTCAGGATACGTCATCGACGCACAGACCAAGGACAGCATTCCCATGGCCAGCGTCGTCTATAAAGCACAAAAGGAAGCCGTCGTCTCCAGCATCGAGGGTCGCTACACCATCCGCAAACGGGTGGGCTGGGCCTTGACCTTCAGTGCCGTGGGCTACGTCTCGCAGACCATCCAGATCACAGACCGCACACCCATGCACCTCGACGTCAGGCTGAAACCCGACACGAAGATGCTGCAAGGGGTCACCGTCCGCGCCAAGCGCCAACGCTACAGCCGAAAGAACAATCCGGCTGTAGAGCTGATGCGGAAGGTCATCGAGCACAAGAAGCAAACAGACCTGGCCAACAACGACTTCTATCAGTATAATAAGTATCAGAAGCTCACCATGGCGGCCAACGAGATTACGCCAGAGATGCTGCAAGACCCGAAGTTCAAGAACAAGAAATGGCTGATAGACCAGGTGGAGAACTGCCCGTACAACAACAAGTTGATCCTGCCGCTGTCCGTCGACGAGACGGTCACGAAACAACTCTACCGGCGCAGGCCGCACAGCGAGAAGAGCATCATCACCGGTCAGAACTCCACGGGCATTGGCGACCTCTTCCAGACGGGCGACATCATCACCACCATGCTGAAAGACGTGTTCACCGACGTGAACATCTACGACGACCAGATACGCCTGTTGCAGTACCCGTTCACCTCGCCCATCGGCAAGGGAGCCATTGCCTTCTACCGCTTCTACATCGAAGACACGGTGAAGGTGGAACGCGACAGCTGCATCCACCTGCAGTTCCTGCCCAACAACCAGCAGGACTTCGGTTTCCGGGGCGACCTCTACATCCTCAAGGACTCCTCCTATCAGGTGAAGCGGTGCAGGCTGACCATTCCCAGCCGCAGCGACGTCAACTTCGTAGAGAACCTCCGCGTCGACCAGGAGTTCACGCAACTGCCCAATGGCGAGTGGGTGCTGTCGGTGGACGATATGATCGTGGAGATGAAGATTGCCAGTTTCCTCCACAAGCTCATCGTCATCCGTAACACGCGACTCACGGACTACGCCTTCGACGAACTGCCGAAACAACTCTTCAAAGGCAAGAAGAAGGAGGTGCGCGAGGCCGATGCCATGATGCGCGGTGACGCCTTCTGGGCGCAGTACCGACAGGTGGAACTCACCAAGGGCGAGAACTCCATGGGCGACTTCATCCAAGGACTGCAGAACATCCGAGGCTTCAAATACATCATCTTCGGCGCAAAGGCCCTCATCGAGAACTTCGTGGAGACAGGCAAGCAGTCGAAGGTGGACATCGGTCCCATCAACACGATGGTGTCCAGTAACTTCGTGGATGGACTACGCCTGCGCGCCTCAGCACAGACCACCGCCAACCTCAACAAGCACTGGTTCTTCTCGGGCTACTACGCGCACGGCATGGACTCGCACAAGAACTACTACAAGGGTGAGGTGACCTACTCGTTCAACAAAAAGGAATACCTGCCTCGGGAGTTCCCCAAGCGCACGCTGACCTTCACGTCGACCTACGACGTGATGTCGCCCTCGGATAAGTTCATGCACACCGACAAGGACAACGTGTTCACGGCCTTCAAGTGGAGCACCGTCGACGCAATGATGTTCTACAACCGACAGCAACTCACCTTCGAGCGCGAGGAGGACTTCGGCTTCAAGACCACCGTCAGCTTCAAGACGGAGGAGAACGAGGCCTGCGGCAACCTCCGCTTCAAGCCCATGAACGGTACGGACTGTAACATACGCACCACGGAGCTACACGCCGCACTGGAATACTGTCCTGGAGCCACCTACATCAACACGAAACAACGGCGACTGAAGATTAACCTCGACGCACCGGTGTTCTCCATCAGCCACACCCTCGGACTGAAGGGCGTGCTGGGCGGACAGTACAGCTATAACTACACCGAGGCGGGCATCTACAAACGCTTCTGGATGAACAGCTGGGGAAAGATAGACTGCTACCTGAAGGGCGGCATACAGTGGGAGAAGGTGCCCTTCCTCCTGCTCTGCATGCCAGAGGCCAACCTCTCCTATATTATACAGGACAACACCTTCAACCTCATCAACAACATGGAGTTCCTCAACGACCGCTACGTGTCGGCTGACATCAGCTGGGACTTCAACGGAAAGCTCTTCAACCGCATACCGCTGCTCAAGAAACTCAAGTGGCGCGAATACGTTGGGGTGAAGATGCTGTGGGGAGAACTCTCGGACAAGAACAACCCCGAGAAGCAGGCCGACAGTCCCATCGTGATGGCCTTCCCCACGGGTTCGTCCATCATGGATCCGCACCGCCCCTACTGGGAACTGGTGCTCGGCGTACACAATATCTTCAAAATCATGCACGTGGAATATGTGCGCCGCCTCAACTACAACGACCTGCCCACTGCCCATAAGCATGGTGTGCGCTTCATGGTGCGCATGACCTTCTAAAAAACGCGCTGCCTAAAGAAATATTTTTTCTTAGGCAGCGCGCAACTTTTTCCTAACTGGGAACGTCAAAAGGGCAGAAACACATAAAACGAAAAAAGAAACGACTATGAAAAAATTGATGTTCTTACTGATGATAGCCCTCCCACTGGTGGCATCATCGTGTTCAGAGACCAAAGCAACCGTTACAGGCAACGGACGGCAAGTGACCGAGAACCGCAACAACCTAAAGGACTTTGAAACCATCGAAATCAATGGCAGCTTTGATGTCATCTATCGGCAGGCCAGCACCTACCACGTCTCGGTAAGGGGACCGCAGAAGCTCGTCAGCAAGATAGAGACCACCGTGAGCGACAACCGGCTGAAGATCGGCTTAAAGAAGAGCAACACCTTCAACCTCATCAACACGGGTAGCGACGACGTGACCATCGTGGTGTCCTCCCCTGACCTGACAGGAGTCATCCTGAAAGGCTCGGGCGACTTCAAATGCAACGGACACGTGGACACCGACAACATGAAGATAGAACTGCGGGGTAGCGGAGAGATAGAGTTCAAAAGCCTCATCTGCGACAACATACAGGTGACGCTCGCAGGCTCGGGCGACATCGACCTGCCTCACGTCACAGCACGCCGCTCCGACATCACGCTCATCGGCTCGGGCGATATCGACATCACGCAACACCAGGTGGACCTCACGAACATGGAACTCAAAGGTTCGGGCGACATCGAGTTGAAGGCCGTAGACTGCGGCACGATAGAGAGCCTGCTGATTGGTTCGGGCGATATCAACATCGAGGGAACGGCGCGGCAGGAACGCCACGATGTCAAAGGCTCGGGCGATGTCCACACCCAGAAATTGCTGCTGAAATAAAAAAAGCGCGGCGACATGGCCCGTTTCTCAAGGATAATGTGTAACTTTGTACTGCGAAGTTACACATTATTTATATATATAGAAGATACAGGATGAAATTTGCAATCATTGCAGCCGGCGAGGGAAGCCGACTGGCAGCCGAGGGCATCACAGACCCGAAACCGCTGGTCAAGGTGGGTGGTGAACCGTTGATAGACCGCCTCATGCGCGTGTTCATGGACAACGGCGCGGAGGAAATCGTCGTCATCTGCAACGACCTCTACCCTAACGTGGCGCAACACTTGGAGGAGGTGCAGAAGAACGGACTCCACGGCAAAGCGGTACCCCTCCGCTTCTGTGTGCAAAGCACACCCAGCTCCATGCATAGCTTTCACGTTATCAGCCCGTATCTCACAGGGAGTCCCTTCGTGCTGACCACCGTGGACACCATCTTCCGCGAGGCGGAGTTTCGCCAGTACGTGGCAGACTTCCAACGGCAGATGGCCCATGGAGAGGCGGACGGCGTGATGGGAGTCACCGACTACATCGACGACGAGAAACCGCTCTACGTGGAGACGGACGAAGAGCGCAACATCCTGCATTTCCTCGACCGCCAAGAACAGCCACACTACATCTCCGGCGGCATCTACGGCCTCACACCAAAAGCCATTGACACCCTGCACGGCTGTATGGCACGCGGCGAGAGTCGGATGCGGAACTTCCAACGCGCCCTGCTGACCGACGGACTGCAGTTGAAGGCGTGGCCTTTCTCCAAGGTGCTTGACATCGACCATGCAGACGACGTGCAGAAGGCGGAGCGATTCCTTGCTGGAGCCTAACAGATAATAAACCTTTTATACGCTATCAACACGATGAACAACGAACACAAAACCTTCAGTGAACTGCTCCGTAGCTCGTTCAAGTCGGACGACACCGAGGAATGGCTCGACGTACATTTCACACGCCCCATAGGACTGGCCTTCGCACTCCTCTGGAACCGCTTCGGCATCCATCCCAACGTCATCACCATCCTTTCCATCTTCCTCGGCATGGCCGCTGGCGTGATGTTCTGCTTCACGGACTTGACGCACAATATCATGGGTGTGGTGCTGCTGATGTTCGCCAACTTCTGTGACTCCACCGACGGACAGATGGCGCGCCTCACGGGGAAGAAGACACTGGTGGGACGCGTGCTCGACGGTTTCTCGGGCGACGTGTGGTTCGCCGCCATCTATATCGCCATCATCATCCGCACAGGAAACCTGTTCTACGACACCGTCGGATACTACGCCTATGCCGCAGCCTTCGTGCTCTGCGCCTTAGCCGGCATCTGGTGTCACGCACGGCAGAGTTCGTTGGCTGACTACTACCGCCAGATCCACCTCTTCTTCCTGTTGGGTAAGGAGGGCAGTGAACTCGATCGCTCCGAGGAACAGCAAAAGACAGCCGATGAACTGCCGAAAGACCGCTGGTTTGCGCGACTGTTTTTCTCCAAATATGCTGGATACTGCAAGTCGCAGGAGGAACGCACACCGCAGTTTCAGCAGTTCTATGCGCAGCTGCGCCACCACTACCCCAACCCGGCAGACATCCCGCAGCCACTTCGCGACACATTCCGGAAAGGGTCACTGCCACTGATGAAATACACCAACCTGCTGACATTCAACAGCCGCGCCATCATCGTCTATGTAGCGTGTCTACTGAACGTACCCTACATCTATCCACTCATGGAGATTACCGTCTTCGCCGTGATGTACGCCCACATGCACCACAGCCACGAACGACTGTCGGCACAGATGGCCAAGGAGCTATCCTCCTGCCAGTAACTGTCAACACGAAAGTCCTATGACGCATCTCGTTCTTGCCGACAACCAAGGAATCACCCGAGCAGGCATCCTGTATGTCTGCAGTCGTAACGGTGACTGGACCACCACACAGGCGGAGGACAAGGGTGGACTGATAGAACGACTCAAGGAGCAGCCCACGGCGGTGGTCGTCATGGACTATACGCTGTTCGACCTGAACGACTTTGAAGAACTGGACATCCTGCATCTGCGCTTCCCTGAGGTGCAGTGGGTGATGTTCAGCACTGACCTCTCGGCCGACTTCGTCCGACAGCTGTTAGCCACGAGTCCACGATTCAGCATCCTGCTCAAGGAGTCGCCCCTGCAGGAGGTCTACGACTGCTTGGCCGCAGCCAGTAGACAACAACGCTACATCTGTCAGCGGATGGCCGAGATACTGCTCACCGCACCGACGGAGAAACTAAAGGAGGAAGCGGGACTAACACCCACGGAAACGGAAATACTCAAGGACATTGCACTCGGACTGACCACCCGGGAGATTGCAGAACGGCGCGTCTCCAGTTTCCACACCGTCAACACCCACCGCAAGAACATCTTCCGTAAGTTGGGGGTCAACAACGCCCACGAGGCCACGAAATACGCACTGCGCGCTGGTCTCGTCGACGCTGCCGAGTATTACATCTAAGCTCCGCGACTACCACGTTACCTTATCACTCAAACAGAAGTCAAGGGCATCGGTGATGGCCTTACGATCCATGTGCTGTCCGATGAACACGAGTTTCTGCATTCGGTCGCCATAGGGCGGCAACCAGTCGCGGCGCAGGGCTTCGTTTGTCGCCATCATATCGCGCAAATCGTCTTCGGGCATCGTCGCATACCACTGGCCTGCCCCCTGCAATCCCATCTGTCGCCCAGCCTGCTCAAAGACGTAGCAGCGATCGGGTTCGTCAACAAACCAACAGATGCCTTTGCAGCGGATGACACCCTTAGGCCACTGGCGAGCCACGAAATGGTCGAAATAGTTGATGTCGAAAGGCTTTCGCGCATAGTACACGAAATTCCCGATACCATATTCTTCCACCTCGCCGCCCTCGTGGTCGTGGTGGTGATGATGATGGTGTTCATGTTCGTGATCATGCTCATCATCATCGTCGTCATCATCATCATGGTGATGATGTTCTATCTCGTCAATCCAAGCGGCAGACGTAGCCACGTTCTCAAAGTCGAAGGCATGGGTGTTCAACAGTTTGTTGAGGTCCACATCGCCGTAGTCGCAGGGAATAATCTCGGCCTTGGGCTGCAAGGCACGGATTACCTGTCGGATTTTCTCCAACTCGCTGGGTGTCACCATCGATGCCTTATTGAGCAGAATCATGTTGCAGAACTCTATCTGCTGGATGACGAGGTTCTCTATATCCTCCTCACCGATATTCTTGGCTGTCAGCGCCTCACCGTCCGAGAACTCGTCGCGCAACCGCAGGGCATCGACCACCGTGACGATGCTGTCCAGCCGCAGGATGGCATCCTTCGTGTATTCCGGCCCTAACGTCGGGATGGAACAGATGGTCTGTGCGATGGGGGCTGGTTCGCAGATGCCACTGGCCTCTATCACGATATAGTCGAACCGCTGCATGGCGGCTAAGTCCTTCAACTGGTTCACGAGGTCCATCTTCAACGTGCAGCAGATGCAGCCGTTCTGCAAGGCCACCAAGCTGTCGTCCTTCTGGTTCACCACACCACCCTGCTGAATCAAGTTGGCGTCGATATTCACCTCACCGATGTCATTCACCACCACGGCAAAGCGGATGCCTTGTCGGTTGGTCAGTATGCGGTTCAGCAACGTGGTTTTTCCGCTGCCTAAATAACCCGTGAGCAGCAATACGGGGAGTTCTTTCTTGTTCATCATCGTTGATTCACGTTTTCTTCGGGACGCAAAATTACATAAAACAATGGGAAATACAAAAAGAAACCATCGTTTTTCTTTGTATTTCTCTCGGTTTGCACTATCTCTGACGCTGCGCGTCGAAGGCTTAATCGTATCTTTGGCCTGCGGCCGAAGGTACTCTCGCTCGGAAAAACTCAAATAAATTTGGTTTTTCCCTCGCTTAATCGTACCTTTGCAGCGAGAACATGACACATCCATTTTTAACTTAACACAAAAAAGACTATGAAAACAAAGTATGCTGGAACTCAGACCGAGAAGAATCTCGAGGCCGCGTTCGCAGGCGAATCGCAGGCGCGCAACAAGTACACCTACTTCGCATCGAAGGCAAAAAAGGAGGGTTTCGAACAGATAGCTGAAATCTTCCTGAAGACCGCCGACAACGAGAAGGAACACGCCAAGATGTGGTTCAAGGAACTCAACGGCATCGGTGACACCACACAGAACTTAGCAGCTGCCGCAGCTGGCGAGAACTACGAGTGGACCGACATGTACGAGGGTTTTGCACAAACCGCAGAGAAAGAAGGCTTCGCCGACCTGGCTAAGAAGTTCCGCCTCGTGGGTGCCATCGAGAAGCGTCACGAAGAGCGCTACCGCGCCCTGCTCCACAACATCGAGATGCAGGAAGTGTTCGCCAAGAGCGAAGTGAAGGTATGGGAATGCCGCAACTGCGGACACATCGTAGTGGGCGAAAAAGCTCCCGAGGTGTGCCCCGTATGCGCTCACCCCAAAGCCTATTTCGAGGTTCACGTGGACAACTTCTAAATCCACACAGCGACCATTCGCTGTAAGCCAAAAGGCGCAATTTCCTGTCATAGGAAATTGCGCCTTTCATTCGCTTATTTATCCCCTTCCGAAATACCACTAAATACTAGCGTTTTGCGGAGCAGGCTCAAATGATCGATTGACCAAGCTCATTTGATCGATTGACCAAGCTCACTCGATCGTTTGAGCCTGGTCAACTTTTTACCCCTCTTCCGACATGCACAAGTAGGAAAGGATAAGTGACAAGATTTTTCATAGAGATAATAGAAATCCAGCAGGGAATGCTGCTGCATCCTCCCTGCCGGACTCCTTATTAATATATGACGCCGTTTGGCGAACGGTTATTTGTTTGCACTTACGTTTGCAGATACTGCTTGGCCGTCAACGGTGATGTTGTCTGTACCATACTCAACACTCTGACTCTTACCGCCAGTCCTAGTGATGGTGCTCAAACCCGTGATGGTGACACCCTTGCCTTCGGCTGAATTGGCGCAGACATGGATGGCGGGATAGCTGCTGGCGTTCTTACCAGTGACTGTTGCAGTGTTCGTTCCAGTAAACTTAGCTTCGGTCTTATACTGATAGGCTCCATTGATGTAGTTACCCATCGTGAGGGCTGCGAAGGCACACCTATTACCATCCTGCCACTTCTTCATCCAGTTGTTCTCGAAGTGATCTGCAGTTAATGTTGCATCGAGAATAAA
>CAVAIX010000004.1:0-35739 GCA_963588695.1 Bacteroidaceae bacterium
GTCGCCATCGAAGGTGTACCGTTTATCGCGGTCATAGCCAGTGGCATCCGTACAGATGACCACAGGGTTGTCACCGAACTCCACGTCGGGTCCAGGTGTCCCGTCGGGCCAGTAGGCTGGCATATTCGGTTTGGAACGCATAATCATGCGGAAGATGTTCTCCGAGGAACGGGTGGGATAGTTGCGGTCTTCCATACGACCCGTCAGATAAGCAAAGATGTCAATATACTTGTTGACATTCACGTCCAGATTGGCTTTTAAGTCGTACTGGTGGTAGTTAGAGCCGCTGTTCTTGTAGAAGGCATCCTGATACTTTGTGGATGCGCTCACAAAGTACTTCACGCGGTCTGTGCCGCCCTCCAGCGTGACGTTGGCATTCGTCTGCGGCGACCAGTCTTTCAGCGTCTCCTTGTACCAATCTGTATTGGGATGTCCCCAGGGGTCAGAACCGTTGCGGTACAGCTCGATGTCCTCCGCTGTATAGCGTGGCGAGTTGCCCGCATACGTGTCTATCTCGTTCAGCAGCGTGGCATATTCGGCGGCGTTGGTCAGCTCTGGGACTGTGGTAGGACGGGCAAAACCGTAGTTGAAGTTGAGGCCCACCGACGGCCGTCCGCTCTTGCCTTTCTTGGTAGTAATCAGGATAACACCGTTGGCGGCCTGTGCACCATAGATGGCTGCGGAAGCGTCTTTCAATACGGTCATCGACTCGATGGTGGCTGGGTCTATACGATCCAGGGAACGTCCCGGAACACCGTCAACGACTATCAGCGGACTGGAATCGCCGAAGGTGTTCACGCCACGGATGCGGATGGTGGCTCCGTCATAGCCTGGTTCTGCGGTATTGGACACAGCAACCACACCTGGAAGGCGGCCTGCAATACTTTGGCTGACGTTTGTAACAGGCGATTTCATCAAGTCGCTGCCACTCACGTTGGAAACGGCTCCCGACAGTGTGGCTTTCTTCTGAATGCCGTAACCCACAACAATCAGTTCATCCAGTGTTTGAGAATCCTCCTTCAGCAGGATTTCACCCACGCTGCTTCTGCCGTTTACGGCTACCGTGGCGGAAGGATAGCCGATGTAGGACACCTTCAGCACCGCCTTGGGTTGAACTTGGACGGTAAAGTTTCCGTCGAGATCTGTCACTGTTCCGTTGGATGTTCCGTTCTCTACGACCGAAACTCCAATCAAAGCCTCACGTGTTGAGGCATCAAGCACTCGTCCTTTTACCGTGATATTCTGTGCCATTGCACTCACGTTACACAGAACGAGACACATTAAAAAAATCCATTTTTTCATTCTAAAAACGCATTAGGTTAGTTTATTTGATGGTGATGGTTACTGATTGGCTCTTCATGCCCGTTGCGCCTACGGTGACGGTACATTCGCCTTCAGACCCGTTGGGCTGGACGATGGCCTGTGCTCGTCCACGGAAGGTCTTGGGGGTGAGGGAGCGGAAACTCTGCATATCATCGTAGCTACCATTGCCAGCAATGACCGTAGCGTCACCCTGGCAGCTGATGGTCAGTGGAACGGCAGCGTCGGGCAACACATGGCCGTCCTTGTCCAAAATCTCAATACTGATGAAGGACAGGTCGTGACGGCTGGACTTAATGGTTTGGCGGTCTGCCGTCAGACGGATTTCGGCAGGTGCTCCTGTGGTTTTCAATGTAAACTTGGACTTGTCTTTCCCGAGGTTCTGTGCCACCAGTTCGCCGGGGGTGTAGGGTACTTCAAACGTGGCGGTATAAGTCTCCTTGTCAGTCTCGCGAATGCCCAGCAGCTGACCGTTCAGCGTCAGACTCACCTTCGGACTGCGGCTGTACACGTGAACTGTCATCGTCTGTCCCTGCAGGCCGTCCCACGTCCAGCTCTGGCGCTCGTCAGTCCATGCCCAGCCGTTCACCACCTCTTCCTTGCCCTGTGAAACGGGTTTGTGGACGGCCATAGCGATAGGCAACACGCCCCACAGCACATTGCGGAAATAGCATTGCGGCTTCTTGTTACCAATCAGGTCGAGGTCTCCGCACCATGCATTGTACCACGGCCAGTCCATAAACTGTGGGTTGTGCTCGCCCGGTGCGAGTTCCAGAGTGTGAGCCAGTCCAGCCTCCCCCACGTAATCAATGGCCGTCCAGACAAAGTCGCCAATGATGTAGGGATGTTTCTCCACCAAGTTCCAGTTCTGTGCCGCTTCCTTGGGGAACGATTCGCTGCCAAACATCACCCGGTTGGGATATTGCTGATGGTCGCTTTCATACTTCCTCCACAAATAGTTGTAGCCTCCAGCGTCCAGCGAACGGAAAGCCTTGGCAGACTGTTCCTCCCAGGAGTTTTTCTTCCAGTCCCAGCCACAGATGCCAGCCACGACAGGGCGGGTGGTGTCAAGACCGAGCACTACCTGGCGCAGTTTTTCGGCCGCTTCAATGCCCTCTGGTTCTATGCGTCCGGGAATCTCGTTGCCGATGCTCCACATCACAATGCACGGATGGTTGCGGTCGCGCTTGATGCCAGCAGTGAGGTCCGCTTGGTAATGCTTGGCGAAATACTGGTGATAATCCTCCAGGCGTTTGGGTTTTAGCCATTGGTCGAAGGTCTCGTGAATGACAAGCATACCAAGTCGGTCGCAGGCTTCATAGAAACTCTCTGAGGCTAAATTGTGGGAGCAGCGGATGGCATTGAAACCATTCTGTTTCAGCAGTTCCACACGATGTTCGTCAGCGCGTGCAATGGCGGCTGCACCTAACAAACCGTTGTCATGATGGAGACAACTGCCCTTCAACAGCATTGGTTTGCCATTCAACTTAAACCCTTCCTTGGCCGAGACCTCAATGGTGCGGATGCCGAAAGGCACTTGAATCTGATCCGTCTGCTGGCCAGACTTCCACAGGCTGACGACAGCCGTGTACAGCCGTGGCGTGTCTACCGTCCACAGCTGAGGCTGCGGAATATCCAATGTGGCGCGGAGCGAATGGTCTGTCGCTGGGGTGTAGTCCTTGCAAAGCACTTCCTTGCCTTCGGGAGAGACGATGCTGACACGGATGGTCTGTCCGTTGCCCGAGCCGTGGACGACGGTGGAAAAGTCTATGGTAGCCCGTTTCTTGCCCAGCTGTCGGGTAGACACGTAGGTGTCCCATTTGTCAAGGTGGGTCTCCGCCGTCTTAATGAGCCACACATTGCGGTAAAGTCCAGAGCCGATGTACCAGCGGCTGTTGTGTCCTTCGTTGACACATTTCACCGCAATTACATTCTGTTCGCCCTGGAATTTCAGATGCGAGGTGATATTTATACGGTAAGGCGTATAGGCATAGTGGTTGAAATAAACCTTATGCCCGTTTACCCACACTTCCGACTGATAAGAGGCGGCTTCTATGTACAGGGTAATCTGTTTGTCCTTGTCGCTCTCCGCGAGTGTGAAGCTTTTCCGGTACCAGCCTTCGCCACCCATGGTCTGGCCAACATCCCATCCGCCGCCGCCCATCTGCTGGTCGGCAGGGTAGCGTTTCTCGCTCAGTTTGGAGAAAGGACCTATGGTGATTCCTTCCAGCGAACTGGCTACGGTTTCGATGCTCCAGTCGTGGGGCAGGTTCAATACGCGCCAGTCGGAATCGTCATAATCTGGACACTCTGCTCCAGCCAGACTTCCGAGATGGAACTTCCAGCCTTCATCAAATAACACTTCACGCTCGGAGGCGTGGACGACACCGCAAGACGCGAGGAGCAGTGCCGCAGACATCATGGTTTTTACAAATTTCATACGAATACGCATTGTTTCTTTTTGGTTATTAGCGCTGCAAAGGTATTCATTCATAGATAGGCCCACGGGACGCTGAAAAAGAAAATAAGGGACAAAAATCTGCATTTGACACGATTTTCATCCCTTATTGACATAGGAGTGCCCCTTGTTGGCTTAATTCCCTTGCTGTTTGTACTCGGATGGGGTGCAACCAAACTCCTTCTTAAAGCATCTTGTGAAGTATTTGGGGGCGGAGAATCCGACGAGATAGGCAACTTCCGAGACCGACCGTTGTGTATTGAGCAGCATCTGGCTGGCGCGTTTCATGCGGATGCTGTAGATGAAGTCTGACGGGGTCATGTCTGTCAGCACCTTGACCTTGCGGTTCAACGTGGACTTCGAGACATTCATGGACGAGGCCAGTGCCGTTAAATCGTATTCCGATTCTGCCAAATGGTTTTCTATTTCCTCGATTAGGCGGTGAAGGAAGGTCTCGTCCTCGTCAGAAACGGGCTTTATGTCCGACACTTTCTCCAAGACTATCTGTTGGTGCTGCCGCTTCTGCATCAACTCGTTCACCCGCCTTCTGAGTTTGCTCATCTCGAAGGGCGTGGTCAACAGAAGATAGGCAATACCGAGAACCAACAGGGCGTAGATGGCATAGGCCCACCACGTCTCATACCATGACGGTTGCTGCACGATGGTCAACAGCACCTTGCTCTCGCTCCACCGCCCCGGTTCATACTCATACTTGAGACGCATATGGTATGTGCCGTCGTCGAGCTTGTTGTAAAGGGCGCTATGCCGTTCTGGACTCAGGTACACCCAGCCTCTGTCTACGCCCTCCAATTGATAGGCAATACGGGGTTTCTGCACAATGCCGTAGATCAATGGGGCAATGTAAATTTCGATATTCTGGGCATCGGGTGACAAGACAATCTGTCCGTGGTCTGGCTGTATCATTTCCTGGTTGTCGATGGTCAGTCCCGAAATTTTCGGTTCATACTCAAGACGGGTACGAGCGTCGGGAGCGTCTTTCCCGATAGAAACAAAGCCATTGTGTCCGCCCGCCAAACATTCTCCTTGTCCGTCCAGTGCTGCTGCATGCTTGCGAAAGATTTTCACTCGTATGTTATCATCGAAGGTGGAATAGACCAAGTAGCCTTTTTTCTGACTGTTGTACTGGATTATTTTTTTGTTGGCGACAATCCACAGGTTGTCCTTGTCGGCCATAATACGCAAGGGTGTACAGTCATCCAAAAGAAAATCTACATCCACTGCCTTCAGGTTTTTCTTCTCGGAATCGGTCTGGTAGACCATACCCATGGTAGAGACGATCCATATCCGCCCCATATCATCAATGCAGGCGGTTCGGATGAAGTCGGCTCTTCGGTATGTGCTGTCCGTTGTCAGCGTGTGCTCTTCTATCTGGTTCGTAAATCGGAGACGCGAGACATTTCCGTTGGATGATATTTTCCAGACGGAGCCAGACTTGTCGGAAAGCAAATAACAGGATTTTCTGTCGCCCTTCATCCGACGAATCTGTCCTTCGTTGCAGACAAAGATTTTCTGCTGGGAAGTGCGAATCCACAACCGACCATCGACATCTTCCACCATTTGATTCACGCTGCCGCTCTGTGCGTCCACGTCTGACAGGTTGTACTGCCGCAACAGATGCAGGTTCCAGCCTTCACGTTGGAAAAGAATAACCGTGCTGGAATTGACATCATTCACCCAGAAAGCATTCCGCAAGCGAGATTTCTCCAGATTTTTGTTGCTACTACTTTGGTTGTTAGGATATTCCAGTCTGTCCGACAGCCTATCATACAGGAAAAGCCCATAACGATCCTGTACCAGCCAGACCAAGCCGTCATCATCCACACCAATGTCAAGCAAATTGGCATCCCATCCATATCGGCTGGTCAGTTGAGACAGGGTGTAGTTCTGAATGGCTGACTGGTCGAAGCTGAGGATGAAAGCGTTGTCGTAGGAACTGAGCCACAGGTTGCCCTCGCGGTCTTTGAAGATGCGGGTGTACATCTTATGGTTCTGTACCACATTCGACAAATTTACAGGCTGAAATCGCCCGTACTCCACCTGATAAGTGTACAGGCTTTTATAAGAGAGAAACCAAAGGTAGCCAAATACGTCGTCCTGCACAATACTGTAAAAGGCTTTATCCTCTTCACCTGTGACGGGGTTTGTAACGGTATGTTTCACGAAGGTGTTCTTCTGTGCGTCATACGCGTACAGGCCGTTCCCCCAAGTGCCAATCCAGTAAGTGCCGCCTCGGTCTTGTGTCATTACGAAATAGCTAAGGTCTTGCGGCGCAGCCACTTTGACGAAACGGTCGCGGCTGGCATCGTACCAGGCCATACCGCCTGAACCCAGCATCGCCCAGAGTTTCTTGTTCCCGTCGACGTAGAGGTTGTAAACTGTCACTTTCGTCCCTCTCTTGCCGATACATTGTCGAAGGTCATAGCGTTTTACAATTCGGCCGTCTTGATTGCAACGGTAGACGATGTTGGAGGTTCCGTTGACCCATACAGACTGCGACTGAACCACAATCTCACTGGCATTGACAGTCTGCAGTGCCCGGTCTGCTGGACGAAAGAAACGGTAGTCGTCTTTGTCGACCAAAGTGACACCCTTCCTAGTGCCAATCCACAGATAGCGGCCTCCGTCTGTCACTATGGTGGCATCGTTGTCGGAAAGGATGGCCGGATGGCGGTAATCGTTTCGGAAGGTGGCCAGTCGAGAACCGTCATAACGGGCAACACCCCCCGATGTGGCTACCCATATGTATCCTTGCTGGTCTTGACTGAAGTTCCAGATTTCGTTGGATGTCAAATCATAGGAAAACGGGACAGGTTTCGACACGATGGTCTGTGCCATAGTCGGTATGGCCATAAACATCAAGAGAATCAGTGTCAGCCCTATTTTTATCTCTGGGCGTTTCTGACTCTTCATATATTCCGTGGGGAGCATACCGAAGGTCTTGGAGAAGCATTTGGAGAAGTAGCTGCTGCTGGAGAAACCTACCGAGTACATCACCTCCGACACGCTGAACCTGCCCTCACGGAGCATCTGCGACGCTTTGTGCATACGCAACTCGCGGATGTACTCCACGGGGGTCTTGCCCGTTAGGGACTTTACTTTTCGGTATAGCTGCTTGCTGCCAATGCCCACCATTTCCTGTAGGGTCGTCACGTTGAAGTCGGAGTCGATCATGTGGCGTTCTATCGTTTCGGTGATTTCCTTCAGTAGACGCTGGTCGGCTTCGCTCAGGGCAGGACTATCCGTCTCTGCCTTCTCGGACTGTATGCCGAGACAGCGGTTGGCCAACTCCGTGATTTCGTCGAACGAGCCACGGCGCACTGCGGCCTTCAGGTCTTCGGAAAGGCGGTTGAAGAAGTTCATACGCGCGTCGACTTGTTCCAGTATCTCGGCCTTCTGACGGCGCTCGTCTGCCAAGCGGCTGCGCACCAAACAGAACTTGAAAACACCCCAAGCCACCGCCACCGCCAACAGCAGGTAGGCGAACTTAGCCCACATAGAGAGATACCACGGCGGCAGGATGGTGACGTCGAGCGCATAGACAGCCTCGCCCAGTTTCCCCTCTCCGTCCACCGCGTGTACAGAGAGCTGGTAATGGCCGTGGGGCAGTCCGTTATAGGTAATGTCCAGGTGACCTTGGTTTAGGTAGTGCCAGTCGTGGTCGCTCCCTTCGAGCCGATAGGCATAGACGGCAGATGGCCGCCCAGAGAACGGGAGGTCAGTCAGTTGCAGTGTGAAGTTGTTCTCGTCGCTCTTCAGCACCAGTTCCTTCAGATTTCGGGGTGCTGTTTTCTGGGAACTGCTCTCCTGTCCGTCGACAGTGTACTGCCAGGGCGTTCCGTTCACGAGGATGCCCGTAGGCATCAGCACCATCTCTGTACCCGTCTGCAGTGCCACATCGTCGCGGAGGCTCACGTAGCCGTCGTTGCCGCCCAAGACCACTTCATGCTGCGCCTTAGACCAGAAGATGGCGAGGGGCACTACGGGTGAGGGAATCTTGAAGCAGAAACTCTTGCCCGACAAGTCAATGACGCAACACTCTTGGCCAGTCACGACCCAGGTCTTGCCACCCACGTCGCACATGGTGACGGTTTTGCCACCGACCCTCCATTCCTTGTTGTCCGTGGCCGGATGTTTGGCTGGTGTGTCAGCGAAGAAGCATTTCACCTGGCTGTTGCCGCCCACCCAAATGTTGCCGCGAGCATCAGCCATCAGATAGTTGACCGCGTCGTCGTACGCCATGTGGGTGACTTCCATCGTCTGGGGATTGATGCGGTCCAGGCGGTTGAACGTCGAAGCCCACACCATGCCCTGGCCGTCCATGGCCAGTTGGCCGACGTGCAGGCCGGAGAGGGCGCGACTGCCTTGGTTGGAGAGGTGGATATCGGCCACGATGGACGCGGTGGCTATAGCCTTCTGCCGCGCGATTTCGGACTTTAGCTGCTGCTTGTCCACCACAAAAATGCCACCCATATACGAGGCCATCCACATCCGCCCCTGGCGGTCTTCCAGCACGTCGTAGGCCCAAGCCGTGGAATAGGTGCCTGTCGCATCGCGCACGATGAAGTTGCGCATCTGCTGCGTCTGGCGGTCCAACAGGTTGATTCCATGGTCGGTGCAGACCCACACGTCGCCGTCGCGGCCTTCATAGATTTTGCGCACGCGGTTGTGGCTCAGCGGATACAGTCGGTTGTTCTGCTTGTACCACGCCTTACCCTGCCGAATGAGTCCGTTGGTGCCGCCCAGCCACCACTGGCCGTCGCGCGTCTGGCAAAGCTCGTGTAGGCAGTTGCCCTCGCCAGAAAGGGTCACCTTGTCGAGGGAGGTGTAGCGATAATAGGTGTGGGTGGAGAGGCGCGAGAGTCCGTTGTCGGTACCTATCCACACGTTCTGCCAGCGGTCCACGAAGCAAGACCACACGATGTTGTTCGGGATGGTAGAGGCGTCACGCGAGTCGTGGACATAATGGTTGACGGACTGATCCAATGCCATGCTGTACAGACCGTTGTCAGTGCCGATATAGAGTGTGCCGTTGGACTCTTCCGCCAGACACTTGATGGAATTGCCGTCCAGTGCCGGTATTTTCGTGAAGGTCTTTAGGTGTACATCAGAACGGTACAGTGCCCCCTCCGTACCTATCCAGTAGCAGCGGCGCACAGCATCGTAAGCCAGGGCGTTGACCAGTGGCTGCTTCCCTTCGCGCAGGGGAACGGGCGTTTTGCTGCGCCCGTTGTCTTTCACTACAAACAGTCCCGAGAGTGTCCCCATAAGCAACCCATGGTCGGTACGTAGCAGGGCGTACACCTCGCTGCCGTACCTGCCGTCCACCTGCTGAGTGTCGATGGCTCTCTGTTCCAAGTCTGAACGCGCTGGAGCAGGCAGATAAGAATAGGTGTTGAGGTCGAAGGCCAGCAGACCGCTTCCTGTGGCCATATACAGCGTGTGGTCTTTCTGGCCTAAGGCGTTGATGCGAATGTTATGAATGCTATGGTCGGCATAGTGGCGGTGGCTGTGGTAGCCGTCGTAGCTATAGAGTCCGTTCTCCGTGCCGAGCCACATCATGCCCTGCTCGTCTTGAAGGATGGCACACACGGTCTGTGCTCCGTCCAGCGAGGTATTGACAAACTGTTGCGCAGGGAGTGCGCAACAAAACAGCAGCAGGAGAAAAAGTACGCCAATATGTTTTCGGTTCTGTTTCACAACTGCAAAAATACACATTATCAAACATTTCCGCAAACATATTGGCGAGAAAAAACCTAAATCGTCTTCAAAACAATCTTTTTTACCAATTTTCTGGCCGTATCTCTCACGGTGAGGGTGAGGTCGCCTGGTCGCTGCTTGCTCTGCACGATGACCACCAACTTGCCCGAGAAGAGTTTCATCTGTGGCTGAGTGAATGGTTCGAGCGAGGTAGCGTCGCCGTTGCAGGCGGCCTTGAAAGTGCCTGCGCCCGTCACCTCGAAGGTCAGCGCATCGTCGGCCAGCGGACACTCGTTGCCGTCCTTATCCAGCAGGCTCACGGTGACGAAGGCCAGGTCGTTGCCGTCGGCTGCAATCCTGTCGCGGTCGGCCACGAGTTGCAACTGTGCAGGCTCGCCTGCCGTGCGCCGCACGTCCTCGCCCACCTTGTCACCATACTGGTTGTAGGTGACCACGCGGATTTCACCTGGCTCGTACTTCACGTCATTCCAGCGCAGACGGTAGCGGTCGAGGCGGCTCGACTTATCTTTGCGGACTCTGCCCTGACTTTTGCCGTTCACGAAGAGTTCGCCCTCCACACCGTCGGTGTAGCAGTACACGGGGGTCACCTCGCCTTCGCGCCCTTGCCAGTTCCAGTGAGGCAAGAGGTGGGTGGTGTGTTCCCGTTCGTTCCAGCGCGCGCGATACAGATAGTAGCGGTCTTTGGGCAAACCAGCTAGGTCGCAAGTGCCGAAATAGCTGCTGCGCGACGGCCAGTAGGTGTCGTAAGGAGACGGCTCTCCCAAATAGTCGAAGCCCGTCCATACAAACTCACCAATCACCCAACTGTAGTCGTCCTGCATCTTCCAGTCGTCGTCGGGCAGATTGCTCCACGAGCAGTACTCTGTGTCGTAGCTACTGCACTGGCCGTCGGGGTAAGGCACGTTGTCCTTGTAGCGCACCTCCACGGGGAACTTGTACACACCGCGCGAGCTGACGGTGGAAGCTGTCTCTGCACCGAGCAGGAAACCCTGCGGCAGTTGTTCGATGTTCTTGTAGTACTTGTGTACACGGTAGTTGAAGCCCGGCACGTCCATCGTTTGGGCAAAGCCCGACTTCAGTGCCGCCTCTGCACGATCCATACCTTGTGTGACGGGGCGCGACGGGTCGAGCTGGTGGCAGAGATCCTGCAAATGTTTCGCAATGGCTGCGCCCTCCGCGCTCCCCTGCTCGGGAATCTCGTTGCCAATGCTCCACATGACGATGCTGGGATGGTTGCGGTGGTTAAGCACGAGGTTGGTAATGTCTTTGTCGCTCCACTCTTTGAAGAACTGGGCGTAGCCGTTCTTGCACTTGGGATAGATCCACATGTCGAAGCTTTCGGCCATCACCATCATACCGAGCGAGTCGCACAGTGCCATCTGCAAGGTGCTGGGCATGTTGTGGGCGGTGCGAATGGCGTCGCACCCCATCTCCTTCATGATTTTAATCTGGCGAATGAGGGCGGCTTTGTTCTCGGCTGCACCGAGTGGACCAAGGTCGTGGTGCAGACAGACGCCCTTGATCTTACGCGTCACACCGTTGAGTTGGAAACCGTTCTCTTTCGATACGGCAACAGTGCGGATGCCCGTTTTCAGCGTCTGTTCGTCCGCTATCGTCTTGCCCTCGTAGCGGGTTAGCGTTACCTTATATAAATAAGGTGTCTCGGGACTCCACAACTGAGGATTCGAAATCTTGAGCGAGGTCTTTATCTCCTGTGCCGCACCCCCGATGGTCTGTGTAGCCACGGTCTTGCCGTCTTTGTCCGACAGGGTAATGACAGTCTTGCCGCCCTTGCCAAGCTGACCTTCCAGACGTGCGTTCACCTCCACCTCGGCCTCTTCCTTCGAGGCCTTGGCGGTGCGCACGAAGGTGTTCCAGGTGGAGAAATGCAGCTTGCCATACAGCTCTATGGAGACGGGACGATAGAGTCCGCCGCCCGGATACCAGCGGCTACTCTCTTCCACGTTGCGAAGATGCACCTCGATGCGGTTGCGCTTGCCCAATCGGATGTAGGGCGTGATATCGATGCGGAAGGCATTATAGCCGTAGGCCCAGTGGCCGGCCTCTCTGCCGTTCACGCGCACCACGGGCTGGCTCATCGCCCCGTCAAACACGATGACGGCCTGCTTGTAGCCCTT
The DNA here is from genome assembly GCA_963588695.1 of Bacteroidaceae bacterium. Taxonomy (GTDB): domain Bacteria; phylum Bacteroidota; class Bacteroidia; order Bacteroidales; family Bacteroidaceae; genus Prevotella. The sequence goes on from CAVAIX010000004.1 coordinate 11,656, forward strand.
CGGCGCGGTCCAGTCTGTCCGATAAAAGCCCTCGCCTATCCAAGGCAGTGCACCAGAGCGTCCCGACTTTTCCGTTTCCTCCTTCTCGCCGTTCTGCTCGATGGCCACGGTCTGCAAGTCCCATTTCTTGTCGAAAGGACCAGCTATGGCCCAGTCGTGTGGCACCTGCACCTGTTGCCACGCACTGCTGTCGCGAGAGAACTCCCACGATGACAGGGAGATTACCTTGCGGCCTTGCGCCTGACACACCGCAGAGAGTGTCAGGGCAAGGAACGCTGTTGTCATAAAATGTTTGGTTCGAATCATAAATATAGTGTATTCCTATTGAAGCGTTAAAACTGTTAGGAGGTTACTGGAAGGCGTCCAGTGCCGAGGTGGGCTTTCCGCTGTTGTCGAAAGCACCCTTGTCGTAGCCGTTCCAGGCATTGTAGCCCTCTGGTTCCCAATAGAACACGCCCTCACAGGCTGCAATGGTCTTGCAACCTTCAATGGCTTTCTTCAGGAACGGTGCGGCGTTCTCCGAGTTCCACACCATGCCGATTTCTGTAATGACGACATCGCAGCCGTACTTGGCGGAGAGCGTTTGGATATTGCTGAGGCAGTCGTCAGTCACTTGTTCCCAGGTTTGGTTGGTGATCCAGTCGGGGTAGAGCGACATTCCTATCACGTCCCACTTGCCGCCGTTCTGCTTCAGACCGTCAAACAACCAAGTGTACTGGCTGAGGTTGTTGCCACGATCCAAGTGGACGATGACCTTGGCGCCAGGATAGACGGCCTTCACGGCATCATAGCCAGCGTTGACGTAGGCAGCGAAGTTGGCCATGTTCTTGGAGGCGCGCCCCGTCGCCTTCAGCGCATCCTCGCCGTCTGCGTCGTTCCAAAGCATTCCGTCGGTTGTTTCGTTGCCCACTTGCACCCATTCCACGTCCACGCCGCGCGTCTTTAAGGCGGTCAACACCTCGGTGGTGTGCTCTGCAATGGCCTGCTTCATCTCGTCGAAGCCGTAGTGCTGCCAGGCAGCAGGCACTTTCTGGTTGGCGGGGTCAGCCCAGGTGTCGGAGTAGTGGAAGTCTATCATGAGGCGCATACCCAACTGCTGGGCGCGCCAGGCCTTGGCCACCACGTCGTCCTTGCCGCACCAGCCACCATCGGGGTTCACCCAGACGCGGAGGCGGATGGCGTTCATGCCGAGGTCGCGGAGCAGCGACATACACTCGGTGGCCTTGCCGTTGGCGTTGTAGAACTTGACTCCGTTGGCTTCCATCTCCGTGAGCCAACTGACATCAGCTCCCTTGGCGAAACCGCTCATGTCGTAGGTCTTCTCCTGCTCGGGAGTCGGGGTGTCGTTGCTACTGCAGCTGGTTCCCGTTATGGAGAACAGGAGTGCCGCAGTCAGCAACACGGTTTTTTCAAACATATTTTTCATCGTGTTTTGTCTATTTGTTAATGTTGTTGATGCTTTTATTCATATTTCCACGTCATCGTGTTGAGGTCGGCCGTGACGGTAAACTCGGTCTCGCCGTTCTCGTCACCGAACCAAATGTCCCACGCACCATCAGCGGAGGTCAACTTGAACTGTTCGCCATCTGCACCATACCAGATCTGCTTGTCGTCCTTGCTGTCGCCCACATAGATGAACCGGAAGTTCTCCCAGGAGGAGGGCTTGTACTTACAGGTGTAAACACCGTCACTCACCTTGTCCATCACGGCCAACAGTGTGCTGCCGTCCTTGGTAAACATGCAAAGGGTGTTCTTGGCCTCCGGCTCGGGTGTGGTCTTGTCGCCTTCCTCGATGGTGTAGGTCAACTGGCTGTTCTCGCCCACCTTCACGGTGATGGTATAGGTGCCAGCCACAGCGATATTCACACTGCCAGCCGTCGAGGCATCCGTCATCTGTCCGTCGGCCAATGTGTAGTTCAACGTCTTTGCCACGGCCTTGGAATCATCAGTCTCTGTACTCTTGTTGTACTCGGCTCCTGTGGCGACGATAGTCATTGGCGTGTTGGCCGCTGAGGTCGTGATGACTCCTACCCAGACGTAGTTGGCAGCATCGTAGCTCATGGCCACCTCGTTCACCCTCACGGCGGTGAGAGCCGTTGCCTTCCACTCCTTGGCCTGTGTGTCCAAAACCGTGTAGTAGATGCCTGTCGTGCCAGGGAACCAGCAGTTCCAAGCACTCTCGGTATTGTCGATGGCAAACGTGCCGTCGGTGGAGGAGTTGCCCCACACCGTACCGTCGTTCTCCTGTGCCCAGAAGTTCAGCCAACTGGAAGCGTTCATATAGCCCGTGTAGACACCGTTCTCCTCGGGAGAATAGAGCGTGGTCAGCGTCTTGCTCTTGTCGCTGTTCAGAATGGCTAAGGTGTTCATGTGGATGGTGAACGGTGTGACATTCACCAGGCACACGTTGCTGTAGGCTGCGTCGAGGTTGGCTCCCAACTGACTCTTGATGCGGAAATAGAGTGGCGCATGCTGGTCAGCAGTCATGCCGAGGTCTTTGGCTAGGGTGTTCAGGTCTGCACCCGTAAACGCCTTAGACAGCTCAGTGACCGTATATTCCTTGACCGTGGCGAAGTCTTCGGAGACGGCAGCCTGCAGGTAGGTTGTCAGCACACCGTTGCCGGCTGGTTTCGTCTCGTCGCTGGAGAGTAGCGTGGGGTTCTGCCAAGCCAAGGACAGCACGATGTCTGCACTGTTGCCCACTGACAGCGTCACGTCGGCAGCTGAAGCCATCAGCTCGGAGGCCTTGAAGCCGTCCAGATAAATCTTGTCGCCGCTCTCGTTGCAGCTGACCAGAGCGGCCACTGTCGCGAGAAGCATTATGAGATTAGCACATATCTTTTTCATAGTTTCTTCCTGTTAATAGTTGTCGTTGTAAAGGTTGGGGTTCGCGGTCAGTTCGGTGTTAGGAATGGGGTAGATGTTGTACTTGCTGTCCACGGCCTGTCCGTCGTGGATGCCGCCCTTCCATTGCCAGATGTACTTGTTGGTGGTAAACTGTCCGAAGCGGATGAGGTCGGTGCGGCGATAGCCCTCGTGGTAGAGTTCGCGGGCACGCTCGTCGAGGATGAACTGGAGGAAGGCATCGTCGTCAGCGAAGTTGCTTGCCCATACATCCGACGTTCCTGCACGCTCGCGCAGGAGATTGATCCAATAGATGGCCCCCTGCTTGCGAGAGGCGATGATTTCTGCCTCAGTGAGTTCTTCCCCCTTTTTAGGTTCAGGCCACGGATCCCTGTCTGTTTTCAGGCGTGCTACGCACTCAGCGTACATCAGGTATACATCGGCCAGGCGGAAGAGCGGATAGTCCGTCTCCACGCCAGCATCGGAGGTATTGGAGGCTGTAGCGCCGCCGTCCGTCAAATTGCTCCATTTCTCAGAGAGGTAGCCTGTTGTATCGTCTGTCATACTGGCCACATCCTTGCTCTGTCCAGTGGTGAAGAAGGTGCAGCGCTTGTCGCCGTTGCCGTTGATGTCGCTCTCCGTGAACTTATCCACGAATTCTGGGCGCAGGCGGAACTCGCTCCACCCCTGCGCCACACCAAAGTCACTGGCAGACTGGCTGGTGTTGGACAGACTGAGTTGTCCGCAGACTAAGTAGGTGGAAGATCCCCAGCTGACGGTGTGTTCTGCTGAGACGGGCAGGGCGAAGATAATCTCGTTGGTGCGCTGGTCGTTGTCAGCATTGAAGAGCTTGCTGTAGTCGCTCTCTAAGGTGTAGCCCATGTTCAGTACCTGTTCGCAGGCAGCCTTACACTCAGCATACTTAGCCACGCCAGTAAACACCTCGCTGTTCAGATAGAGCTTGGCCAACAGCGTGTAGGCTGCGCCCTGCGAGGCCTGTCCGTATGGGCACGTGGAGGCAGGGAGCAAGTTGCTGACGCAATCCTTTAACTCGCTCTCGATGTAGTCAAACGTCTGCTGCGGCGTGGAGCGCGGTGGGATGTAGCTACCCACAGGGTCGTTCTCCGTCACCATGGGGATGTAGCGGTAGAGGTCGAGGGCGTGGTAATAGAACAGTGCCCGCATGAAGCGCACCTCGGCCTTGTATTCGGTCATTTTTGTATCTTCCGTGCCCGAGAAACTGGCTGCGTTAGCATTGCGGAGAAACTCGTTGCAGAGCGCGATGTTGTAATAGATGCGGTAGTACATATCCGACACCCATGCGTCGTTGGCATCCCAGGAGAGGTAGGTCAGTCCAGTGGTCTGCTCGCCAGTCAGCCAGGTGGAGGCCACTTCGTCAGTGCCGCACTCCTGCATGTTCCAGAACATACGTATATAGTCGAAGCCGTTGCCTTGGTTCAGCACTGACTCCATGTCCTTGTTGTCACCACCCTTGCCTTGGCCACTGGTCACCGTGGCAGCGTAAATCTTGCCGAGCACGGCCTCGTAGTTGGCCAGTGTTGTATAGACATCCTTCGAGGTGGTCTCCGTCTGTGGGTATTGGTCGAGGTCGGAGACGCAGCCTGTCGTACCTGTCAGCACGGCGGTGCCCATCACCATACCGCATAATATCTTTTGTAGTTTCATAGTTGTTGTCTGTTTTTATGGTTAGAATTCAAATCCGAGACTCATGGAGTAGGTGCGCGGACGCGGATAGAACGAGTTGTCCATTCCGTTGGGCACTTCTGGGTCTGTGCCAGAGTAGCCCGTGATGGTGAAGACGTTCTGCACCATAGCCGAGACGGTGAGCGAAGCCCACTTGCAGATCTTTCCCACGTTGTAGCTGAGGCTCACATTGTCGAGTTTCAAGAACGAGGCGTTCTCCACGTAGTAGTCGGAGAGGTACTGGCGAGTCTTGAAGCCGGTCTTGAGGAAGCTGGCGTTGAGGTTGTTGAGTTGTGCGTTATTGTAGCTCACGGTCTCGAAAGCGCCAGTGCTCATACCCATGCCGTTGTACACATAGTTGTCGATATTGGCGCGGAAACTCATGCCGAGTGTAAACTGCTTGTAGCGCAGCGACGTGGTCAGTCCCATAATGTACTTGGGAGCTGGCGAGTGGTAGCGGTAGAGGTCGCTCTCGTTGATCTCGCCGTCGCCGTTAAGGTCGGCGTAAGCACCCTCAATGGGTTTGCCTGTCTCCTTGTCGTAGAGCTGGTGGTAGACGTAGAACATATACGGTTCGTAGCCTTCGGAGAGCACCTGAAACTGATAGGCGTCAATCGTTGGACCCACCTTCACGTTGGTTTGCGAGCCGCCCTCCACGAGCGAGAGATTCTTCACCTTCATGTTCTGCCACGTGAAGTTGTAGCTGAGGTTCCATTCCCAGTCCTTGTTTTGGATGGGGGTGGCGTTCAGTGTTACCTCGATACCTTTACTATCCACATTGCCCACATTGGTGAGGATGGTTTTGGAGAAGTTGGTACCAGCGGCTGTTGGCACGGAGGCCAGCAGGTCTTTGGTCTTGCGAGTGTAGAAGTCCACGCTGCCGCCGAAGCGTCCGTTCAGGAAACCGAAGTCCAATCCGAAATTCCACGAGGTGGTGGTCTCCCACTTCAGGTCTTCCACATAGGCTTCTGGACGATAGGTTGTGATATACTGTCCGTTGATGAGAGCCTCAGCCCCCGTCACACTGGAGGTATAGACGGGCAGGTAGTTGTAGTTGCCGATGCCGTCCTGCTGACCCGTCACACCATAGCTGGCGCGGATCTTCAGGTTGGAGAGCACCTGTTGGTCTTTCAACCAAGGCTCTTGAGTCAGCGTCCAGCCCAAAGCCACAGAGGGGAACGTGCCCCAGCGGTTGTCCTTGGAGAAGCGCGACGAAGCATCGCGGCGGACGGTGGCGGTGAGCAGATAGCGACCGTCGAACGAGTAGTTGACACGCCCATAGTACGACAGCAGCGTGTGGCGGTAGTCGGAAGCTTTCACGGTGGACAGTGTTGTGCCCTGCGCACTCTTTGTCAAGTAGGATGGCGTGCTGCTCTTCCAGTACTGGTAGTCGTAACCAGCGGTTACGTCAACGTTGCTCTTGATGTTCTCAAAGTATTTGGCGTAGTTGGCATAGAGCGTGAGCAGGCGGTTCTCGTTCTTCTGCGGTCCGTACTGATAGTCGTAGCCAGCGAGACTCTCGTCCTTGTTGTAGGCCTGTGCCGCATAGGTGGGTACGTAGATGGTGCCGTCGCCCTTGGCATAGTCAGCACCGAAGGTGGCGTGGAGTTTGAGGTCAGGCAGGAAGTGCACTTTGTAGTCTACGTCCATTGAGCCGATGAAGCGGCGCACCTGGCTCTCGGAGCTGTACAGGTCGACCAAACCGCGCGGGTTGCGCACACCAGCGTTGACGGGGTAGCCGTCGGCGTCGAGTGCCTCGTTATAGCCGCCGTAGTTGCTGTTTCCGGAATAGACGGGAATGGTGGGGTTAAATGTGGCGGCAGCCCATACGGCACTGCTGTTGTTGAACGAGTTGTTGTTTAGCGTTCCCTTGAGGTTGACGGTCAGTTTCAGATAATCCTGGAAGAAGCTGGGGGTCAGCACGACGTTGCCCGTCCAGCGTTCCACATTGTCCTTGCGCACAAGGCCGCTCTGGTTGTAGTAGCCCACGGAGGCGCGGAAGGGCAGCCACTTGCCGATGCTGCCGCTCAGACTAAGGTTGTTGTCCGTGCCGAAGGTGGTGCGGTACACCTCGTCGTTCCAGTCGGTGTGGGCGCTACCGAGCAACGATTTCTGGTTATCTGTGCCATAGGTATTGATGGTGTTCACGAAGTCATCATAGCCGAGCATGTCCACCATCTGTGCGCGTGTCTGTACGCTGTTGGTGGTGCTGAAATTGATTTTCAGCCCGCCCTGCTGTCCTTTCTTGGTGGTGATGATGATGACACCATTGGAGGCTCTTGAGCCGTAGATAGCTGTGGAGGAAGCGTCCTTCAGCACCGTCATGCTCTCGATGTCAGAGGGGTTGATCATACTGAGAAAGTTGCTGCTGTTGCCGGAGATACCGCCCTGCTCCAAGGGTACGCCGTCAAGCACAATCAGCGGATCATTGCTGGCGTTGAGCGACGCACCGCCACGCACTCGGATGGTGCTTCCGGCAGAGGCTGAACCGCTGTTTGACATAATCTGTACGCCAGACACCTTACCGTTGATGAGTTGTTCGGGTGAGGCGATGAGACCCTTGTTGAAGTCTTTGGCCTTGACGGTGGCCACGGAACCTGTCAGGTCGCTCTTGCGTGCTGTACCATAGCCGATGACCACGACGTCGGTGAGCGTCTGGCTCTCTGGTTCGAGTTTCACGGTCATGTGGTCGGCCAAGTCCATCACCTTTTCTATATATCCGATGTAGGATACTTTGATCTTCTTTGCTGTTGCGGTCACCTGCAATGTGAAGTTGCCATCCAGGTCGGTCACAGTGCCTCCCTGTGTGCCTTCTGCAGTCACTGTTGCACCAATAAGCGGTTCGCCGTTCTGTGCGTCTGTCACTTCGCCTCGGACGATGCGTGTCTGCGCGGCCAGTTGCAGGCATCCTGCCAGCCACAACACCACGAGGAGGAAAGGCCTCCTTGTCTTGTTTGAGATTTTGTCCATTGTCAGTCTTGTTTTATTTAGGTTACGTTGTTTGCCGTTAGGTTTTCGATTGCAAATATATCCATTGGCCAGAAAACAACGAGACAGGTATCAGACAAAAATGACAACAAAACGGACAGAGGGCGGCATTTTTCGCACTTTTGTCCGTTTTGTGGCCTGTTTTTGGCAAGAATGTTTTTCGCGGATAGCCCACTTATTGTTTGCGTATCAGGGTGAGGCCGTCACGGATGGGGAGGATGACCTTCTCCACGCGGCTGTCTTGGCGCAACAGGTCGTTGAACGCGACGATGCCGCGCGTCTGTGGGTCTTTCCCATAGGCTGGATCGGTCACGTGGCCGTCCCAAAGCGTGTTGTCGGCCAGGATAAAACCGCCGGGGCGTAGCACAGAGAGCGCCATTTCGTAGGTCTCGCAGTAGGTGCGCTTGTCGCCGTCAATGAAGGCGAGGTCGAAAGTCACACCCAATCGTGGGGCTTCGGTGATGGCGTCACCGATGATGAACGTGATGCGATCTGCCCACGGTGACTGCTTGATCCACGGACGGGTGAAGTCTTCCTGCTCGTCGTTGATCTCGAAGGTGTAGAGGTGTGCACCTTCGTCCAGTCCTTCGGCCATTGACAGGGCACTGTATCCGCTGAAGGTTCCCACTTCTAACACATTCTGCGGACGGATCATCTGAACCAACATCTTCAACAGCCGCCCCTGCAGGTGGCCCGAGGCCATGCGCCCGTGGAGCAGTCGGATGTTTGTGGCGCGCCAGAGCCGATAGAGGTAGTCAGGCTCGGGGTCGGAGTGCGCCAGTATGTAGTCTTCGAGGGTCATCCGCGCAGGGCTTCGATGGCGAGGCGGTAGGAGTCGAGGCCGAAGCCGCAGATCACGCCCCGACAGGCTGATGAGAGAAAGGAGTGGTGGCGGAACTCCTCGCGCTGGTGTACATTGGAGATGTGCACCTCGATGACGGGACTCGTCAGCGCGCGGATGCAGTCGTGCAGCGCGATAGAAGTGTGGGTGTAAGCTCCAGCGTTAAGCACGATGCCGTCGACGGTGAAGCCGTCCTGCTGCATGCGGTTGATGAGCTCTCCTTCTACGTTGCTCTGGTAGTAGTCGATTTCCACGTCGGGGTAGTGTTCTCGCAGTGTGTGCAGGTAATCCTCAAACGACGAGGTGCCGTAGATGCCCGGTTCGCGCTTCCCGAGCAAGTTGAGGTTGGGGCCATTCACGATAAGTATCTTCATCTATCTTGTCTTTTGTTTCGTGGGCAAAGGTACAAATAAGTGAGTGAAATACAAAGAAAAACCGCATTTTCTTTTTGCGTTTCGCTCGCTTATTCGTACCTTTGCCGAAGATACCGATGAAACAGGAACAGACACAGGGACAACAACTGGCACAATCGCTCCAGCAAACACAGAGCATTACCCAGCAACAACTGCTACAGGCGCAGCTCACCGAGATGCCCGTGGCGCAGTTGCTGGAGCGCATACACACCGAGATGGACGACAACCCAGCACTGGAGTCCGCAGGCACGGACGAGGAGACAGACTGGCACGATAGCGAACAGGCGACCGACGACACCGAGGCCGACGAAGACTACGAGGAGCGTACTGAACGCGAGGAGCGCAACGACGCACTCGATGCAGCCTTGGAGGGGCTCGGACGCGACGACGAGGAACTGCCCGTCTACCACGGAGGACAGTCCAGCAGTGAGGAACGCGAAGAGATGGTCTACGGCGAGACACTCTCCTTCTACGACCAGCTCAAGGAGCAGATGGGACTGCTGACGCTCGACGACCGGCAACGCGACATCATGGAGTACCTCATCGGCTCGCTCGACGACGACGGACTACTGCGGAAATCGCTCGACAGCATCGCCGACGAACTGGCCATCTATCACAACGTTAGCACCGACGAAGGCGAGTTGCAACAGCTACTGCGGCAGTTGCAGGACTTCGACCCAGCAGGCATTGGGGCGCGCTCGCTGCAGGAATGCCTGCTCCTGCAAATCAGAAGGAGGGAACCATCGCGACTCACACAACTGATGGAGCAGGTGGTCGTGCGCTATTTCAACGAATTCACAAAAAAACACTGGCAGACCATCCAGCAGGGACTGCAGTTGGGCGAGCAACAGACAGCCACCCTCATGGCCGAGATGCGGAAACTCAACCCCAAGCCCGGAGCGTCAATGGGCGAGGCCGTCGGACGGTCGCTCCAGCAGGTCACACCCGACTTCATCGTCGACACGCAGGACGACGGAACAGTGACCTTCCAACTCAACACGGGCGAGCTGCCCGAGCTGCACGTCTCACCCTCGTTTGCAGAAACCCTCCACGAATATCGAACCAACAAGGACAACATGAGCCGCCAAATGAAGGAGGCACTGCTCTATACCAAAAAGAAAGTGGAGGCTGCACACGGCTTCATCGAGGCCATCAAGAGCCGCCGCCGCACCCTCACGCAGACCATGGGAGCCATCATACAATGGCAACACCGCTACTTCGAAGAGGGCGACGAGGCGTTGCTGCGCCCAATGGTGCTCAAAGACATTGCCCAGAAAACCGGACTGGACTCCAGCACCATCTCCCGCGCCAGCAGCGGCAAATATGCACAGACACGATGGGGCACCTTCCCCCTGCGCCACTTCTTCAGCGACGGCTACGTCACAACGGAAGGCGACCAGTTCTCCACCCGAGAGATCAAGATGAACCTGCGCGAACTCATCGACAGCGAGGACAAGCAGCGACCGCTCAGCGATGACGCCCTGTGCCGACTGTTAGCACAGAAGGGATTCCCCATCGCGCGGCGCACTGTGGCAAAATACCGCGAGCAGCTCAGGCTGCCCGTGGCCAGGCTGAGAAAGGAGATAAAAGGATGAAAACCGAGAAACGACTGATTCTGGCTGCACGCGCCGTCAGCCTACTCTTCACACCGTTCTATCTGCCCGTGATTGGGATGATAGCGCTCTTCATATTCAGTTTCATGAGCATCTTCCCTGCACGCTACAAATTTGAGGTGCTTCTCACAGTCTATTTCTTCACTGTCCTCATGCCCACCGTCGCCATCCGCATCTACAGGAAATGGCAGGGGTGGACACTCTTCGAACTGGGACGGCGCGAACGCCGCATGGTGCCCTACGCCCTGTCCATCGTCTGCTACTTCACCTGCTACTATCTCTTCCTCCGCCTCCACATGCCCCACTTCCTCGGCTCCATCCTTCTGGCCGCTCTCTGTGTGCAGATGGTCTGCGCCCTCGTCAACATCGGCTGGAAGGTGTCCACCCATTCGGCAGCCATCGGTGCGGTGGGCGGTGCGCTGTTCGCCTTTGCCGAGTATCTTGCCTTCAACCCCGTGTGGTGGCTCAGCTTGGTATTCTTTATGGGCGGCATCGTCGGCACCTGTCGCATGATCCTCCGCCAACACACACTCGGACAGGTGGTCGGCGGCTTCTGGACAGGCTTCATCGTAGCCGCCGTCGTCATCCTCTTCATCTAAAACATTCCTATCGTAAACAATATAATAAATCGCTATGAAACCAATTGTCAGCATTATCATGGGCAGCACCAGTGACCTGCCCGTCATGGAAAAAGCCTGCAAACAGCTCGACGAGATGCAGATCCCTTTCGAGGTCAACGCCCTGTCGGCTCACCGCACCCCGGAGGCCGTGGAGGCCTTCGCCGCAGGAGCTAAGGAACGTGGACTGAAAGTCATCATTGCCGCAGCAGGGATGGCAGCAGCCCTGCCGGGCGTGATAGCCGCATCAACCACACTGCCCGTCATCGGAGTGCCCATCAAAGGCATGCTCGACGGACTCGATGCCATGCTCTCCATCATACAGATGCCACCAGGAATTCCCGTCGCCACCGTAGGCGTCAACGGCGCACAGAACGCCGCCATCCTTGCCGTGGAGATGCTGGCACTCTCCGATGAAACCATTGCCCAGCAACTGGCCTGCTACAAAGCAGGGCTGAAGGACAAAATAGAGAAGGCCAACCGCGACTTGGCCGAAGTCAAATACGCATACAAAACCAACTGAAACAGGGTTGCGCCCACAGAAAAGAAGATGAGCTACAAGCGAAGAATTTCAACGGAGACTCGCGTCAGCCTGCTCGGCATTGGAGGCGACAACCCCATACGAGTCCAGTCGATGGCCACCAAAGACACCAATGATACGGAGGGCTGTGTGGCACAGGCCAAACGCATTATCGACGCAGGAGGCGAATTAGTACGCTTCACCACGCAGGGCACACGAGAGGCCGAGAACATGAAGAACATCTCGGAACGGCTGAAGGCCGACGGATACATGACTCCACTGGTGGCCGACGTACATTTCACGGCTCACGTGGCCGACGTGGCAGCGTGCTACTGCGAGAAGGTGCGCATCAACCCTGGCAACTACGTAGACCCAGGGCGCGTCTTTAAGCACCAGGAATATACGGATGAGGAATACGCCCAAGAACTGCAGAAAATTGAGGATAAACTCGTGCCCTTTCTCCGCATCTGTAAGGCGCACCATACGGCCGTGCGCATCGGTGTGAACCACGGTTCGCTCAGCGACCGCATCATGTCGCGCTATGGCGACACGCCAGCCGGCATCGTCGAGAGCTGCATGGAATTCCTCCGCATCTGCAAACGGGAGGATTTCAACGACATAGTCATCTCCATCAAGGCCAGCAACACCGTGGTCATGGTCACCACCGTCCGACTGCTGGTGAAGACCATGGACGCGGAGAATATGCACTATCCGCTGCACCTCGGAGTCACCGAGGCAGGAGAAGGAGAGGATGGACGCATCAAGAGTGCAGTGGGCATCGGTGCCCTGCTGACCGAGGGTATCGGCGACACTATACGCGTGTCGCTCAGCGAGGAGCCGGAATGTGAGATTCCCGTGGCACGAAAACTGGTGAAAAACATCGGTGCCTGTGCCCAGCTTCGCGAAGAGGCAGAGGCTTCTATCGTGGACGACACCATCTCCATTGCGTTGGATGACGCCGACTGGGAAACCGTACAACTCAAAGCCGCCATGGCCGTGGGCGCACCGCTCATTGACCGCAAGGCGCACCACCTCATCATCACCCATCCGCACTTTTCAGCGCAGCGACTTGAAGCATTGGCCGATGCTATCCTGCAGGCCGCACGCATCAAGTTCACCAAGACGGAATACATCTCCTGCCCCGGTTGTGGGCGTACGCTCTACAACTTGCAGGAGACTATCGCGCGCATTAAAGCCGCCACCAGCCATTTGGTAGGACTGAAGATTGGCATCATGGGATGCATCGTCAACGGTCCCGGAGAGATGGCCGATGCCGACTACGGCTACGTGGGTGCTGGCCGCGGAAAGATTTCACTCTATCGACAAAAGGAGTGTGTGACCAAGAATATTCCCGAGGAAGAGGCCGTGGAACGCCTACTCCAGCTGATTGACAGCGACCGGACAGGGACTTGAGGAAATTATTCTGAGAAGGCGGCAGCTTCCGCCTCGGCAATAATCTCCTCACGGCTTTTCTCCCGTGGCGTTGCCGTAATGTCGTCCAGCGAGAAATCCATCTCGCCGCTGGCCTTCGTCTCCTCCCCCTTCTGAGGGACAGCTTTCCTAGACGATTTTTGGGACGACTGTGCAGTGCGCTCCGGCTGGGACTGCGTCACGATGAAGTCCCGCTCTTCGGCCTCAGGGTTTGGCACGGAGAGCACTGGCTCTTCCTCCATCTTGGTGCGCTCCGTCTTGGCAGCAAAAACGCTGTCAATGAACTGCGGCTTACGGCGCAGAAGTTGTAGTGTGTCCTTGGAGGCATTCTGTTGGCTCTCCTTCTTGCTGTAACCCTTGCCTTGACAACCTGCAATGCCTTCCAGCACTACTTGTGAAACAAACACGGGACTGCTGTTCTCGTCTTTCGACTGCGCCACCTGTCGGAATTCCAGCCGCACACGATTTTTCTGACTCCATTCCAGCAACTTCGACTTGAAGTTAACTTCCTTGTAGGCCATCTTGTCGATATTGATAATCTGCTTGAGAATACGCTTCTGCATGAAACGCATACAAGCCTCGTAGCCACGGTCGAGATAGATGGCACCCACTAAGGCTTCGAAGGCATTTCCGCCCATGTAACTATTATGGAGGGTGGAGCGGTCGGACGTGGTAATGAGGCGCGTGATGCCCATCTCCTTGGCCAGTCGCCCGAGTGTCTCGCGCTGCACGAGCTTGGAACGGGTGTTGGTGAGGAAGCCCTCACGTTTGCCTTCGAAATGGCGGAAGACAATGTCGCCCACCACAGCATCAAGAATGGCGTCGCCTAGAAACTCTAATCGTTCGTTGTTCAACGGCCGCCCTTTCTCGTTGCGTCGCCGCAAACTCTTGTGCAGGAGTGCCTGCTTGTAGAGTTTAATGTTGCGGGGATAGAAACCGAGGATGCAGTATAAAGAAGAATAAAGCTCCTTCTCCTTGCGGAAAGGAAGCCTTATTCTGTCTATGAAATTGGAGTTATTCAGCATATTTCTTGAATACTACACAGGCGTTGTGGCCACCGAAACCGAAGGTGTTGCTCAGTCCGGCACGCACCTCACGCTTCTGTGCCTTGTTGAAGGTGAAGTTGAGGTTGTAGTCAATCTCCTCGTCGTTGTCGCCCTCTTCGTGGTTGATGGTAGGCGGTACAATGTCGTTCTTCACGGCCAGCACCGTGGCCATGGCCTCTACGGCACCAGCAGCACCGAGCAGGTGGCCAGTCATCGACTTGGTGCTGCTGATGTTGAGCTTGAAGGCTGCATCTCCGAACACTTCCTTGATGGCCTTAGCCTCGGAGATGTCTCCGACGTGGGTCGACGTACCGTGCACATTGATATAGTCGATGTCCTCGGGCATCATGCCAGCATCTTCCAGCGCATTGCGCATGACGAGACAGGCTCCGAGTCCTTCGGGGTGGGAGGCGGTGATGTGGTGCGCGTCGGCACTCATACCTGCACCAACCATCTCAGCATAAATCTTGGCGCCGCGTGCCTTTGCGTGCTCCAGCTCTTCCAGTATCATGCATCCAGCACCCTCGGCCATGACGAAACCGTCGCGGCTGGCACTGAACGGGCGGCTGGCCTTCTCTGGCTCGTCGTTGCGCGTCGATAGGGCGTGCATTGCATTGAAACCACCCACTCCTGTGGCACAGATGGCGGCCTCAGAACCACCGCTGACAATGACGTTGGCCTTACCCAAACGAATGAGGTTGAAGGCGTCTGCCAAGGCGTTGCTCGACGAGGCGCAGGCAGAAGAGGTGATGTAGTTGGGGCCGTGGAAACCATACTGGATGGAAATTTGTCCAGCGGCGATGTCGGCAATCATCTTGGGGATGAAGAAGGGGTTGAACTTGGGGCCATCAGCTTCATGGACACCGTAGTATTTCACCTCGTCTTCGAAGGTCTTGATTCCACCGATACCCACACCGAAGACCACACCGATGCGGTTCTTGTCTTCCTGCTCAAGATTCATAGCACTGTCCTCTACAGCCTGTTTGGCAGCAATAAGGGCCAACTGCGTGTAACGGTCCATCTTGCGAGCCTCCTTGCGGTCGATATAGTCGTTGACATTAAGGTTCTTCACCTCGCAGGCAAACTTCGTCTTGAAATTGGTGGTGTCGAAGCTGGCAATCGGAGCCGCTCCGCTCTTGCCTGCCACCATATTCTGCCAGGTCTCTTTGGGAGAGTTGCCCAGCGGTGTGACGGCACCGAGTCCTGTCACTACTACTCTTTTCAGTTCCATTGTTTATATATTTAGTATTTGAGACGGGCCTATTACTGAATGGGTGTTGAATATTGGCCCCCAAAAGGTACACCAACACCCAACACCCACAAGTCCATCACAAAAGTGATTTATTTCTTGTTCTTCTCAATGTATGCAATAGCATCGCCTACCGTACCGATCTTCTCGGCCATGTCGTCGGGGATAGATACACCGAACTCCTTCTCAAATTCCATAATGAGTTCAACGGTATCCAGAGAATCGGCACCGAGGTCGTTGGTGAAACTTGCTTCGGGCTTTACTTCTGCCTCGTCAACACCGAGTTTGTCAACGATAATTTCCTTTACTTTGCTTTCAATTTCTGACATAATAATCTTCTTTAATTGTTTATAAATATGCTCTTTTTAAGGGTGCAAATGAACCGATTTGGCGTTTTGCGGTTGCAAAGTAACAAATTTTAATCGAGCTACGCAAATTATTTGGCTAAAAATGCACGTTTGCCTGCACAACTCCATGCTATCTGTGCATTTTTTCTCCATTTTTTTCCCTTTCCGCTACCTTTTTTCCCGCCGAAGTGGATAATTGTTCCGCAGCGACTCGAACTGGTCAGGGGCGTTTTTAAGCCGTCGACTGTCGTCCAGCGGGTTGTAGAGTTGTAGGAGCGAACCAGTGTAGTGGAAATCGTTGGGCAATGGTGGCGGTATGATGGGCTTCGGCAGTGGGAGATGGAAATGGTGGCAAAGGGCACGGATGACCATATTGTCAGCGTTGACCTTCCCGTCGGCGGAATAGCCTGCAATGTGTGGCGTGGCGATGAATACGTGCTGGAGAAGTTGAAGGTTGATATCTGGCTCACCTTCCCATACATCAACCACAGCGTCACGGACACGGTGTTCACATAGGGCTGCCAACAATGCAGCATTATCGACCACATCTCCCCGACTGGTGTTTATAATATAAGGTTCGCGCGCGAGCTGACGGAAGAAGGCCTCATCGGCCATGTGCCAGGTGGGATAGTCGCCCTGTCGTGTGAGGGGGACATGAAAGGTGATGACGTCAGCCTCACGTGCAATCACGTCGAGTGACACATAGTCTGACTGTCCGAGGGGAGGATCGCAGACCAAAGAGCGCATTCCGAGCCGCTCAACCACAGCCTGCACTTTCTGTCCAACATGGCCGCAGCCAACAATGCCGATGGTGCTCTCAGAAAGGCAAAGTCCTTTCTGTTGTTGAAGCAACAACAGTGACGACTCGACATACTGTGCCACCGAACTGGCGTTGCATCCTGGGCAACTGGTCCAGGCGATGCCTGCCCGTTGCAGATAGTCGGCATCAATATGGTCGAATCCGATGGTTGCAGTAGCCACGAAGCGCACTTTTGATTGAGCCAGCAAGTGTTCGTCGCAACGGGTACGCGTACGGACTATCAGCGCATCGGCATCCGCAACGTCAGCTGGGGAAATCTGTGATCCAGGGAGTGCAACCACCTGGTCGGCCAATGTATGGAGTGTCTCGCGGATATAGGGTATTTTGTCGTCAACAACAATCTTCATAGTGGGTGCAAAGGTAGCGCAAACCGAGAGAAATACAAAGAAAAACTTCGTTTCTTTTTGCATTTCGCTCGCTTATTCGTACCTTTGCAGCGAAAACAAATATCAATTATGACATTTACAGAACAAGCTAACCACATCTTCAGACAAGCCATTCGCGACTATCACTTGAAGGATGATATAGATATGCCCATCTCCAATCCTTACGAACGCGACTCCATAGAGTATCGTCTGTATCTGAAGTGTTGGATAGATACTGTCCAGTGGCATCTGGAGGACTTAATTCGCGACCCACACATCGAGCCTGGAGAGGCTTTGTCGCTCAAGCGGCGCATCGATCGCAGCAATCAGGATCGTACCGACTTGGTGGAGGAGATTGATGCGTATTTCCGCCAGTTGTACAGCGAAGTAAAACCATTGCCCGATGCTCGTTTGAATACGGAGAGTCCTGCGTGGGCCATCGACCGTCTCTCCATCTTGGCCTTGAAAATATGGCACATGCAGGAACAAGTCGAACGAAAGGATGCCGACGTCGCACATGTGCAGAAATGTCAGTCGAAGTTGCAGGTGTTGCTAGAACAACAGGCAGACCTAAGCACAGCCATTGACCAGTTGTTGGAAGATATCGAGCAAGGACGCAAATATATGAAGGTGTACTGCCAAATGAAGATGTACAACGACCCAACAACTAATCCCGTATTCTACAAGAAATAGTCCACAGGTGAAAAAGGAGCATATTCTCGTCATCCGGTTCTCTGCATTGGGCGATGTGGCCATGACCGTGCCCGTTGTCTATGCACTGGCACGCCAGTATCCTGCGGTGCGTGTCACGGTATTGAGTCGCGAATGTACGCGCCCGTTGTTTGAACATCTGCTTCCCAACGTCAGTTTTATGGAAGCTGACCTGAAACGGGAATACCAAGGCATTACTGGACTGAACTCCCTTTATCGTCGCTTAGTGGCTAAGCAATTTACGGCCATAGCCGACCTCCATAGTGTATTGAGGTCGGGCTATCTGCGTATGCGCTTCAACCTCGATGCCTACAACGTGGCACATATTGACAAACACCGCAAAGACCGTCGGCGCATCACTGCACCAACTAATAAACAACTGTTTCAGTTGCCGACCTCGTTCCAAAACTATGCTGACGTCTTTGCCCGTTTGGGGTATCCTATTGACGTGCAATTCCACTCCATCTTCTCGGAGGAAGGCGGCGACATGAGTCTATTGCCGGAAAACTTTCCGCGCCCCGAAGACAACCGACCTTGGATAGGCATTGCCCCCTTTGCCGCCCATGCGGGGAAGGTGTACCCTGTGCCGTTGATGGAACGGGTGGTAGAACAACTGCTGGACGAACATCCTAATGCTCGCATCTTCCTCTTTGGGAAGGGACAACGTGAGGACGACATTTTCCCCCAGTGGTGCTGTGCACATCCCCAATGTGTGGCGGTGAGTCAACACCTGGACAGCCTCCGCGAGGAACTCATTCTGATGAGCCATCTGCAGGTGATGGTGTCCATGGACTCGGCCAATATGCATCTAGCCTCGCTGGTAGCCACACCCGTGGTGAGCGTATGGGGAGCTACCCACCCCTTAGCTGGCTTCATGGGATGGGGACAGAAAATGGAGAACGCCGTGCAACTGCCGTTGGCGTGCCGCCCGTGCAGTATCTTCGGCCAAAAACCGTGTCTGCGTGGTGACTATGCCTGTCTGCGAGACATTGCGCCAGAACAGATTGTCGAACGGGTGCGGGGCGTCTTGGCCGAGCGGATGCAACCGACAAGTTCGAAACCCAGCGAAACACTTTAATTTTTCATAAAAAATAAGGTGGTATCAGAAAATATGTGTACCTTTGCGCAGATTTTTGAGACACACCAATTAAAAAACAGCAATCAATGGACAAAGTAAGCTACGCTATGGGCATTGGCATCGGTATGCAGCTGAAGCAGATGAATGCCTCTGAAATGAATATCGAAGATTTCGCAGCAGCCATCAAGGACGTGCTGGCAGGCAACGAACTGAAGGTGTCGAGCCATCAAGCACAACAGTTGGTGCAGGACTATTTCATGGCACAGGAGAAGAAGCTCAACGAACAGCGAGCTGCACAAGGCAAGATTGCCAAGGAAGTTGGCGAGAAATATCTGGCAGAGAATGCCAAAAAGGAAGGGGTAGTGACCCTGCCCAGTGGACTGCAGTACCAGGTGATCAAAGAAGGCGACGGCAAAAAACCATCGGCCAAGGACACGGTACGTTGCCACTACGAAGGATTCCTTATCGACGGCACCGTCTTCGATTCTTCAGTGCAACGCGGGGAACCCGCAGAATTCGGACTTCAGCAGGTGATTGCTGGATGGACCGAAGGTCTACAACTGATGCAAGAGGGTGCTAAGTACCGCTTCTTCATCCCTTACAGGTTGGGCTATGGCGAGAGTGGAGCTGCAGGAACCATCCCTCCGTACGCCGCACTAATCTTCGATGTTGAACTTATCAAAGTCATCTAAGTAATAAGACACAAAATTTTCCATAAAAGACAATGAAGAAATTTACCATTGCAGCATTCGCTGTCGCCGCAGTAACTATGCTTTCTTGCGGCAATGCCGCTCCTAAGGCCAACCTGAAGAGCGATGTGGACACACTGAGCTATGCCATCGGTATGGCACAGACCCAAGGACTGAAGGAGTATCTCGTGACACGCCTTGATGTGGACACGGCCTATCTGGACGAGTTTATCAAAGGCTTGAACGAAGGCGCAAATGCTGGTGACGACAAGCAGAAGAACGCTTACTACGCCGGTCTCCAGATTGGTCAGCAGATCTCCAACCAGATGATGAAGGGTATCAACCACGAGCTTTTCGGCGAAGACTCTACACAGACCATCTCACTGAAGAACTTCATGGCTGGATTCATCAGCGGCACAACAGGCAAGGGCGGTCTCATGACCATGGACTCTGCCCAGATGGTTGCACAGAAGATGATGCAGGAAGTGAAGGCTAAGGCCATGGAAAAGACCTACGGTCCGAACAAGGTGGCAGGTGAGAAGTTCCTCGCTGCCAATGCCAAGAAGGAAGGCGTGAAGACGCTGCCTGGTGGCGTGCAGTACAAGGTTATCAAGGAAGGCAACGGCAAGGTTCCTGCTGACACTTCAATGGTAAAGGTCAACTATGAGGGTCGCACCATCGACGGCAAAGTGTTCGACAGCTCCTACAAACGCAATATGCCCGCCGACTTCCGTTGCAATCAGGTCATAAAAGGCTGGACAACTGCACTGACCCATATGCCTGCTGGTTCCGTATGGGAGGTTTACATTCCTCAGGACTTGGCCTATGGTGAGCGTCAGCAGGGGGCAGACATCAAACCCTTCTCAGTACTGATCTTCAAGATTGAACTGCTCGAGGTAAAATAAACCGTTGACGGGACTTGCCCCGTAACACATTAACCTATCGGTATCAAGGTCGATGAAAACGGCCTTGATACCGATATTTTTTTCTAAAAAACAAAAATTAACGAACAAAGTGTTGCCCGTTCCAAGAATATTTACTACTTTTGCTAACAAATAATAACAATCTAAAGCAAAACATCCGTCAAACATGGCAACAAACGACAAAATTGATAATCTTGACAAGAAAATCCTAAAGATTCTTTCAAAGAACGCACGCATCCCGTTCAAGGACGTGGCAGCCGAGTGTAACGTGTCACGCGCGGCCATCCACCAGCGTGTCCAGCACCTCATAGAGGGACAGGTCATCATGGGCAGCGGTTTCGATGTCAACCCGAAAAGTTTGGGATATACCACCTGCACCTACGTAGGAATCACTTTGGAACGTGGCTCCATGTACAGGGATGTGGTGGAACGGTTGCAGCACATCCCTGAAATCGTTGAGTGCCATTTCACCACTGGGCCGTACACCATGCTCGTGAAACTTTATGCCCGTGACAACGAACAACTCATGCAGTTGCTCAACGGACAGTTGCAGGATATCCCTGGAGTGGTGGCCACTGAGACGCTGATATCGCTCGAACAGAGTATCAAGCGCGAAATCCCCGTCGGCCTGTAAACCATTTACCAACACTGTATATGAATCGTTTCGACTGGCAGGGACAACTGGAAGAATGTCAGACATCGTTTCCTGGGGCAACACGCAAACCCGTCATTGCCATTACGGGAAACTATGGCGAGCAGAACTGCAAACTCGCACAGGCTTACTATAAATCGATAGAGCGGGCAGGCGGTGTTCCTGTCATCCTGCCGCCGTCTCCTCAAATAGATAACATCATCAACGCGCTTGATCGTATCGATGGCCTCGTCATCAGTGGTGGCGCAGACTTCAATCCGCTTTTTTCTGGTGAGGAACCGACCACGGCACTCGGAGGCATCAACGCCGAACGCGACCGTTTCGAATTGCTCACCATCCAGCTGGCCTATAATTGTCAGATTCCCATATTGGGCATCTGTCGGGGCATCCAGGCGTTAGCCATGGCTCTTGACGGCCACACCGAACAGGACATTAGCGGTAGGGCTACGGTAAAGCACAGTCAGGACGCAGACCGTTCAGAACCCACCCATTCTGTTTACGTCGAGCCAGACTCTATCCTGGAGAGCCTCTATGCCGATGTGCTTCAATCTAATGGTGGACGACTCTACGTCAATTCGTTCCATCACCAAGCAGTGGACAATTGTGGTCCACGCTTTCGTGTCACGGCAAAGGCATCCGATGGCATTATCGAAGCCATGGAGAGTCGGGAATACAAAAGCATCTTAGGTGTGCAGTGGCATCCTGAGTGTCTTGCCGACGGCCTGCCCCTCTTCCAGTGGCTGGTCAAGCAGGCGGCACATTTCAGCGATGCCTGTCGACTTCACCAACGTATGGTGACGCTCGATACCCACTGTGACACACCGATGTTCTTCCCACAAGGCGTGGATTTCGGAAGTCGCGACCCTAAGATACGTGTCGACCTCCATAAGATGACGGAAGGACGGCAGGATGCCGTCATCATGGTGGCCTACCTGCCACAACCGAAACCGGGTGAGACGTTCCCCTCAAAGGTCGATTTTCCCGTGAGCAACCCAACTGAATATGCCGATTTAATCTTCGACAAAATCGATGCGATGGTGGCTGAAAATAAGGCTTATCTCAGTATCGCACGTACACCAGCAGACCTCTATACCGATAAGCGCAACGGGCGCAAAAGCATCATGCTGGGCATTGAGAATGGTTTAGCACTCAACGGGGAACTTCGTAACCTGTACCATTTCGCACAGCGTGGCATCGTGTATATGACGCTCTGCCACAACGGTGATAATGATATCTGTGACTCGGCACGGGGTGACCACACACACGGTGGCGTGAGTGACTTCGGGCGGCAGGTCATTTTGGAGATGAACCGGTTGGGCGTGATCGTCGACTTGAGCCATGCTGCCGAATGTAGTTTCTATGATGCCCTTGACATCAGCCAGCATCCCATAGTGTGCAGTCACTCCAGCTGTCGTGCACTCTGTGACCACCCACGCAACCTAACCGATGACCAGATGCGCAGCCTGGCGGCCAAGGGCGGCGTGATGCAGGTAACGCTCTACGGTGGTTTCCTTCGCCAAAACGGGGAGGCTACTGTGGCGGATGCATTGGTGCATCTGGATCATGCGGTCAGTGTGATGGGTATCGACCATGTGGGACTAGGCACGGATTTCGATGGTGACGGTGGTGTACGCGGCCTCTCCTGTTCTTCGGAGATGATTAATTTCACCCGACAACTCATGGCTCGACGCTATTCCGAACCTGATATCCAGAAAATTTGGGGCGGTAATTTTCTGCGCGTAATGGCACAGGTACAGGCTGCTCGCGAATAAAAATAGAAAATATTCAGATAAAAAAATGACGAGACATAATCTGTTTTCTACCCAGATACTGTGGAGCATCTTGGCTGTCGTAGCGGCCTGCGGGACAACTCGCAAGCAACCCTTGACGATGGAATCCTGTGTCAACGTAGCGTTTGATGCTGATTCAGCCTACGCCTTCTGTGCCGCACAGTGTGCATTCGGGCCGCGCACCATGAACAGTGAGGCTCATGAGAAATGCGGAGAGTGGATTGCAACACAGTTTCGTAGATACGGCTGCGACATCGAACTGCAACAGGCCAACCTTAAAGGATACGACGGCACCATGCTGAAGAGTACCAATATCATCGCTTCAACGCCCCAGCGCGGAACGGACAGCACACGTATCATGATATGTGCCCACTGGGACAGTCGTCCGTGGGCGGACAACGATCCCGACTCGGCCAACTGGCACAAACCTGTTATGGCAGCCAACGACGGAGCTTCGGGAGTGGCCGTCATGCTGGAGCTGGCACGCCTGCTCCAACACAACGACTCGCTGCCCATGGCCATCGACTTCATCTGTTTCGATGCCGAAGACTGGGGCACCCCCTCGTGGAGTGATGCCACGGATGACGGCAACTCCTGGGCGTTGGGCGCGCAGCACTGGGCCAAGACCTATGCCGCCAGCGGCAGCAACCGCTACCGCTATGCCATCCTGCTCGATATGGTGGGCGGACAAGGAGCGCGCTTTTATCACGAAGGCTTCTCTTTGCAACATGCTAAACGCTTGGTTGACCGTCTATGGAGTGCGGCCAGCGCGGCTGGCTACAGTAGTTTCTTTCCCATGGAGTCTGGTGGCTACGTGACTGATGACCATGTCCCCGTCAACGAGGTGGCACATATTCCGTGCGTTGATGTCATCAACTACTATCCCGACTGTCAACAAAGCTCCTTCGGTCCCACTTGGCATACGATCAGCGATGATATGCAACATATAGACCGGAACACACTAAAGGCCGTGGGACAAACGCTTCTGCAACTGCTTTTCAGCGAGAAATAGTGGTCAAAAGCCTTCCAAGGTTTGAAAATTACCCTAAAGCAGTGCCATTTTCAACGTTTCTGCACTATTTCTTGTGCGCCTGACAGGACTCGAACCTGCACGTCGTGGAACACCAGATCCTAAGTCTGGCGCGTCTACCAATTCCGCCACAAGCGCATTGCGAGTGCAAAGTTACTGAAAAAGGGGCGAACGACAAAGAGAAAAGCCGTTTTTCTTACTTTCCTTTAATAACCTTGCGTGCTGTCTCGATGATGGTATCAACGCCTCGACGGGTGTCGGCATCATCGAGATGGATGGAGACATCGGGGTCAATACCAAACTCGGTCTGCTGTTTCTGACTGTTGTACATGGGACAGGCAGAATAGCGCACGGACCACCCGTTAGGCAGACTGTTACTCATGGGAAGTCCAGAACCGCCACCTGTTCGGTAC
>CAVAIX010000005.1:0-29428 GCA_963588695.1 Bacteroidaceae bacterium
CGGTAAATCCGCGGCTTTCTTTCAATTATGGCCATAGTCTTCTCCATTTCTTTTCGGCAAAGGTAGTACAAACCAAGCGAAATACAAAAGGAAAACTTGTTTTTTTTATCGTCACCTCGTCCTGTCCCCGACTTTTTGGCAAAACGCCTGTCATATTTGTGTTATTTCAGATTTTCTGTACGACAAGGTCGAGCATATCGGATTTTTTGCCTAAATTTGCAGGCAGATAAAACTTAAAACCGACCTACACACCATGAACAAAAGAACAAGCGCGTCCCTCGCTGGACTACTCCTCGCTCTGACCATGCTGACTCCCGTCAACAGCCAGGCACAGTTGCTCCCCACCCCAACCCGAGAATCAAAGCCTGGTGTGAGATGGTGGTGGATGGGGTCTGCCGTAGATAAGGAAAACCTAAAATGGAACCTCGACGAATATGCCAAGGCTGGTATCGGGGCGGTGGAGATTACACCACTCTACGGTGTACAGGGCAACGACAGGAACGACATCCCTTACCTCTCCCCGAAATGGATGGAGATGCTGCGGTTCGTGGAGCAGGAGGACGAGCAGGTGGATATTGAGACAGGCATGGCCACAGGCACAGGATGGCCGTTTGGTGGGCCGTGGGTGCCCATCAGCGAGGCGGCCTGCAAGGCCGTGTTCGTGGACACCATCGTGGACGCGAAGCGGACACTGACGGAGGCCGACTTCAACATCCCCAAAAAGGAGCGCGGTTTCGCCCAGTTGAAACTCGTCAAGGAGTTTCCCGTGGCAGGCGACAAAGGTAAGAAGCGCGTCATCGCCCTCTACGAGAGTCGCACCCGTCAACAGGTGAAGCGTGCCGCACCAGGCGGTGAGGGCTACGTCATCGACCACTTCGACTCCACCGCCGTGGCGCATTATCTGCAACACATCGATAGTGCCTTCGTGGCCTCGAAAACCCCATACCCCCATACCTTCTTCAACGACAGCTATGAGGTGTACGGGGCAGACTGGACACCGACGCTGCTGACCACGTTCGAGCGACTGCGCGGATACAGACTGGAGGATAAGTTCCCAGAGTTTTTAGACGGCAACGCCGAGGTGGTGAGCGACTACCGCGAGACCTTAGGCGATATGCTGCTGCACAACTTCACGGAGCAGTGGACGCAGTGGGCGCACGACCGCGGAGCCATCACGCGCAACCAGGCACACGGCTCACCAGCCAATCTCATCGACTGCTACGCTGCCGTGGACATCCCAGAGATTGAGGGCTTTGGCCTTACCGACTTCGGCATCAAGGGACTGCGGAAAGACCCAGGGAAGACGCGCCCCAACGATAGCGACCTCAGCATGCTGAAATACGCGCCCTCCGCTGCCCACATCACGGGCAAGCGATACACGTCGAGCGAGACCTTCACCTGGCTCACGGAGCATTTCCGCACCTCGCTGAGCCAGATGAAGCCCGACATGGATCTGATGTTCTGCGCTGGTGTGAACCACATGTTCTTCCACGGCACAGCCTACTCGCCCAAAAACGACCCGTGGCCAGGATGGAAGTTCTACGCCTCGGTTGACATGAGTCCGACCAACAGCATCTGGCGCGACGCACCCGAGCTGATGAAATACATCACCAACTGCCAGACTTACCTGCAGTGGGGACAGCCCGACAACGATTTCTTGGTCTACCTGCCCGTGCGCGATATGTGGCGCAAGGACACCAAAAACCGCTTCATGCAGTTTGGCATACACGATATGAAGAAGAAAGCACCCGAGTTCATTAAGACCATCCTTGACATTGATCGGGCGGGCTTCGACTGCGACTACATCAGCGACAAATACCTGCGCACGTGCACTTATGAGAATGGTTACATCGTGACCGCCGCTGGCACACGCTATAAGGGCATCGTCATTCCTGGCGACAACATCATGCCAGACGATGTAGCCCAACACCTCTCCGACCTCCAGTCACAAGGGGCAAAGATTATCCGAAGCGACAACACCGAAGCGATGGCTGCCGCTGCACGCCCAGAACTGCTCAAGAAGCAGTGGGGACTAAAACTCATCCGGCGCGCGAACAGCATCGGCCACCATTACTTCATCGCCAACCTCACCGACCACGACGTAGTCACCACTGTGACACTGGCCACGGACGAGAAAAACGGACTATGGTACAACCCCATGACCGATGAATACCATGCTGCCGTGTTTTCCGACCAAGGCATCAAAGTGAACCTAAAAAGCGGTGAGAGCCGCATCCTCCTCGTCTCGAACAAACCCGTGGCGGAGTGGGACGTGCCTACCGCTGTCAAGGACGCGCAGCCCCAAGCTCTCGAAGTCGCAGACGGCAAGACCATCGATCTGACGGGCAACACCTGGACGCTCTCCTTCACGGAGGAAGCACCAACGGTGGGCGAGACGTTCAGCCTCAAGGGACTAAAGACCTGGGAGGAACTCAGCGACAAGGCTCAGGTGACCATGGGCACTGGCGTGTACGAAACCACCTTCAAACTCTCGAAGGACGACAGCCAAAAACAGTGGGCTATTGATTTAGGCGACGTGCGCGAGAGTGCCCGCGTCTACCTCAACGGGAAATACATCGGCTGCGCCTGGGCTGTGCCCTATCTCCTCAACTGCAAGGACGCGCTCCAGAAGGGCAAGAACACCCTCCGCATCGAGGTGACCAACCTGCCAGCCAACCGCATTGCCGAACTCGACCGACAGGGCGTGGAATGGCGCAAGATGAAGGAAATCAATGTGGTGGATATCCGCTACAAAAAGACGACCTATGAAGGATGGACACCCGTGCCCAGCGGACTGAATAGCAGTGTGAAGCTGAAACTAATTAAGAATTAAAAATTAAAAATTAAAAATTAAGAATTATATATTGACGTATGAAGAAACTCATCATCACCGCAGCCTGTGCACTCGCAGGATTGACTGCCGCCTCCGCGCAACAGACAGAAACCGCGTTACAAAAGGAAATCATGGAAGTGGTGCACCGCACCAACAACTACTTCATGACGAAGTACAGCGACCCCACTATCGACACCTACGTGAACAAACGGCGCACCAGCAACCTCTGGACGCGCGCCGTGTACTACGAGGGACTGATGGCGCTCTACGAGATTGACCCACAGCAGCGTTATCTCGACTACACCGACCGCTGGGCCAACTACCACAAGTGGACGGCGCGACACAGCAACCACGACATGGATGCTGACAACCAGTGCTGCCAGCAGACCTACATCGACCGCTACGTGCAGACGGGCGGCAAGGTGGACCTCAGTCAGGTGAAGGAGAACCTCGACCACCAGATAGGCACAGGGAAGTTCAGCTACTGGACATGGATTGATGCCATTCAGATGGCCATGCCCGTCTACGCCAAGTACGCCAAACTGACGGGCGAGAAGAAATACCTCGACTACGCCATGAAATCCTACACATGGACGCGCGACACACTGGCTGGCGGACTCTTCAACAAGAAGGAGGGACTCTGGTGGAGAGACAAGGACTACGTGCCGCCCTACAAGGAGCAGGACGGTAGCAACTGCTACTGGAGCCGCGGCAACGGTTGGGTGTATGCCGCCTTGGTGCGCGTGATGCAGACCCTGCCAAAGACGGACAAGAACTACAAGATACTGAAAAAGGACTTCATCCTGATGAGTCAGGCCATCCTGAAGTGTCAGCGCACGGACGGCTACTGGAACGTCAGCCTCATCTGCCCGGCCAACTACGGTGGACCGGAGATGACGGGCACGGGACTCTTCCTCTATGGTATGGCGTGGGGCGTGCAACAAGGTATTCTGCCACAGGCAAAATACCAGAACGCTATGGATAAGGCGTGGAAGGCACTCGCCGCCGCTGTCCACAACGACGGCTTCATCGGCTACAACCAAGGCACGGGTAAAGACCCGTCGGCTGGACAGCCCGTTACCTTCACCTCCGTGCCTGACTTCGAAGACTACGGCACAGGCTGCCTCCTGCTCGGTGCGGTGGAATACTACAAACTGCAAAGTTTCAAAAAATAAAAGGATATGAAGAAAACTATTTGGCTGATGGCCTGTCTGGTGGCTCTTGCACCACTGAATGTTGACGCGGCCAAGAAACAGAAGAAGGTCAAGCAGGCACAGGCAGAGCTGTGGCCAGACGGCACGAAGATGGACGCGTGGTTTGTCAACGCCCAGAAGGTGAACGTCGACACGCTCGGTCGGAAGTACGTCCTCACAGACTATGGCGTGAAGCAGGATAGCACCATCATCCAGACCCAAGCCATCCAAGCCGTCATTGACCGCGCGGCACAGGACGGTGGTGGTGTCATTGTCGTCCCAGCAGGCACGTTCCAGAGCGGTGCGCTCTTCTTCCGTCCCAAGACGCACCTCTACGTGGCGGAGGGCGGAAAACTGAAGGGCAGCGACCGCATCGCCAACTTCCCCGTCGTGGAGACCCGCATCGAGGGCGAGACCTGTAAGTACTTCGCGGCCTTCATCAATGCCGACCACTGCGACGGCTTCACCATGGCCGGACCAGGAATCATCGACGGCAACGGCTACCACTACTGGGAGGAGTTCTGGATTCGGCGTACGTGGAACCGCCAGTGCACGAACAAGGACGCGCAGCGTCCGCGCCTCGTCTACATCAGCAACTCCAGCAACGTGACCGTACAGGATCTCCACCTGCAGAATAGTCCCTTCTGGACCAACCACCTCTACCGCTGCGACCACGTGCGCTTCCTGTACTGCACCATCTATGCGCCCACCAGCGGTATGAAAGCACCCAGCAGCGACGCCATCGACATTGACGTTTGCCACGATGTGTTGGTGGAGGGTTGTTACATGAACGTGAACGATGACGCGGTGGTCATCAAGGGCGGCAAAGGTACCTGGGCCGACCAAGCTCCAGAGAACGGTCCGACCTACAACGTGCTCGTACAGAACTGCCAGTATGGCCGCGTACACGGTTGTCTCACGCTCGGCAGCGAGAGTGTCAAAGACCGCAATATCGTGCTCCGCAACATCAAGGCGGGCAACGCCCAGCGCGTGCTCTGGCTGAAGATGCGTCCCGACACGCCTCAACACTATGAGTACGTGACGGTGGACAACATCGAGGGCAACGCAGGCAGTTTCCTCGTCGTACGTCCTTGGACACAGTTCTTCAACCTCGGTGACCGCAAGGACATGCCGCTGAGCCAGTGTAACAACATCACCGTGCGGAACATCCGCATGAACTGCGATAACTTCTTCGACGTAGGCACGAGCGACAAATATCGTCTCACGGATTTCACCTTCGAGAACATCACCTGCACGGACAAGAAGATGGCCTTCAAGGCTGACCTCATCGAGAACACCGTGGTCAAGAACGTGAACATCACGCCGCGCGAGCAGAGCAACGGCTTGAAGACCACTGGCGATACCGATGGGCTGAAATGACACTCCGTGCCCCAAAGGTACTTTCGTTCAAGAATACAAAAGAAAAAATCATTTTTCTTTTGTATTCTGCTCACTTATTCGTACCTTTGCGCACTCAATCAGAGAGGAATAACGTTAACGGATAAATATGTATTTTCAAGCAATGAAAACGAAGACATGGACAGGCTTGATGCGCGGCATAGCCGTGACACTGCTGGTGCTGTCCACGATGACGGCGGCTGCACAGAGCGGCATGACCGACACGCAAGTGATGCAGTTTGTGGCGCGCGAAGCCAAGGCAGGAACGTCGCAGTCGCAGATTGTCACCAAACTGATGCAGCGCGGCGTGAAGATTGACCAGATCCGCCGCGTGCGCAACCAGTACAGCAAGCAGCTCAAGAACCACAACATGGAAGGTGCAGCAGATGCCGCCGTGGCAGAGGCTGGCAACCGGATGCGCAGTGCAAGCAACAGTGCCACACCACAGGATGTGGTGGACGGCAAGAAGAACACCACCACGGAGAACGACATCGACGCCGACGAGAGCCACAGCCTGGCCGAGCAGGACGTGATGACTACGCAGGGTGTGGCCGTCAACGCCAGCGGCAAGCGCGTGTTTGGACGCGACATCTTCAACCAGCGTGCCCTCTCCTTCGAACCGAATATGAACATCGCCACACCAGAGACCTACGTGCTCGGCCCTGGCGACCAGGTCATCATCGACGTGTATGGCGCATCGCAGAACACGCACCAGCTCACCGTGTCGCCCGAGGGAATGGTCACCGTACCGGGCTATGGTCCCATCCAGGTGAGCGGACTAACCGTAGCGGCTGCCAATGCTAAGGTGCGCTCCACGCTCGGCTCGCGCTACGCCAGCAGCAGCGTGAAACTCACGGTGGGACAGACCCGCACCATCATGGTCAACGTGATGGGTGAGGTGAGGACACCGGGCACCTATACGCTCAGTGCCTTCTCCACGGTATTCCACGCCCTCTACCGCGCTGGCGGCATCAACGATATCGGTACGCTGCGCAATGTGAAGGTCTACCGCAACGGACGGCAGATTACCGTGGTTGACATCTATGAATACATCCTCAACGGACGATTGGCTGGCAATGTGCGCCTGCAGGACGGCGACGTGGTGCAGGTGGGACCATACGACTGCCTCGTCGGCATCACGGGTAACGTGAAACGCCCGATGTTCTACGAGATGCGGAAGAACGAGAGTGTGGCCACGCTGTTGAAATACGCTGGTGGATTCACTGGCGATGCCTATAAGAAAGCGGTACGGCTGGTACGTCAGGCTGGCGAACGCTACTCCGTATATAATGTCGGCGAGTTTGATATGTCGTCGTTCCGCGTGGACGACGGCGATGCAGTGACCGTTGACGGCATCCTCAACCGCTATGAGAACATGGTGGAGGTGAAGGGTGCCGTGTTCCGTCCCGGCCAGTACCGGTTAG
This sequence comes from Bacteroidaceae bacterium, assembly GCA_963588695.1. Classification (GTDB taxonomy): domain Bacteria; phylum Bacteroidota; class Bacteroidia; order Bacteroidales; family Bacteroidaceae; genus Prevotella. Next base: position 6,849 of record CAVAIX010000005.1, read on the forward strand.
GGGGTGAGGTCACCACGGTGCGCGGCCTCATCGAACAGGCTGAGGGTGTGACGGAAGATGCCTTCACCGCACACGCCGTACTGCACCGCATGAAGGCAGACCGTAGTCTCGAAGTGGTGTCGGTTGACGTACAGGGCATCTTAGACGGCTCCGCACCCGACATTCCACTGAAAAACGAGGATGTGCTTTTCATCCCCACCCAGACGGAACTGCGCTCCGAGCGCGTCTTCACCATCACGGGTGAGGTAATGTCGCCAGGCACGTATGAATATGCGGACAACACCTCTGTGGAAGACCTCATCATGCAGGCTGGCGGACTGACCGACGCGGCCAGTACGGCCAAGGTCGACGTATCGCGCCGCATCCGCGACCCCAAGGCTACCACGTCCACGCGCACCATCGCCAAGACCTTTTCCTTCGCCCTGAAGGACGGCTTCGTGGTGGACGGCAACAAGGACTTTGTGTTGGAGCCTTACGACGTGGTACACGTACGCCGCAGTCCTGGCTACGTGACACCGCAGAACATCACCGTCCGTGGCGAGGTAAACTTCCCTGGCGTACACACCATGTCCACGAAAAATATGCGACTCAGCGATATGATAGAAATGGCTGGAGGAGCTACCGAAGACGGTTATCTGCGTGGCGCACGTCTGGAACGTCAGCTGACCGAAGAGGAGCGCGTACGCGCCAAGAATGTGCTGACGGCGCTGAAGCGAAACCTCGGTGAGCGCGACTCCGTCGTCGTAGACAGCATCATTGGCAACACCTACGTGGTGGGCATTGAGTTGGACAAGGCCATGGCCGACAAGGGCGGTGAATACGACCTGCTGTTGCGCGAGGGCGATGTGCTTACCGTGCCAGAGTACAACGCCACGGTCAAGGTGTCGGGCGACGTGATGTTCCCCAACACCGTCTCCTACGTCAACGGAAAGAATTACAAATGGTATGTCAACAAGGCAGGCGGCTTCGGACTGCGCGCCAAGAAGGGCAAGACCTTCGTGGTCTACATGAACGGAACAGTGGCACAGGTGGGACACGGCGCAAAGATAGAGCCGGGCTGCGAGATTGTAGTGCCCAGCAAGCGCAAGCGCGACAACCTCTCCTTCGCACAAATCGTATCTATGGGCACCAGCATGGCCAGCCTCGCTGCCATCATAGCCTCAGTGGTCGCCATCACGAAATAAAAGCAAGCAACAACTATGGATGAGAATAACAACATGAATCAAGTGGAGGAAGAAAGCTCCATTGACTATGCAGCGCTGTGGGCTGCCGTGAAACGCCGTAAACGGCTCTATGCCGTTGTGCTGCCCGTGGCTTTCCTGCTGGCCTGCATCTACACGTTAGGACTGCCCAACTACTATACCGTACAGGTTAAACTGGCCCCAGAGCTTTCCTCCAGAAGCGGCGGTAGCTCGCTGAGCGCACTCGCCAGCCAGTTTGGTTTGAGCGTGGGAAGTGGCTCACGCACCGAGGCACTCTACCCTACCCTCTATCCCGACCTGATGAACTCGGTGGACTTCAAGACCAGCCTCTTCCGCATCCCAGTGAAGCGCGAGGGCGACGACAAGTCCATGACCTACTACGACTATCTGCTCCACGAGCAGAAGACACCATGGTGGTCGGGAGCCATCGGTGGACTGATGAAGCTCTTCAGCAGCAATGCTGAGAAGAAAGAACAGCAGGTAGACCCCTTCCGACTGACCCAGCGGCAGACCGCTATTGCACAGGCCATCGACAGAAAGGTGGTATGCGACGTAGATAAGAAGACGGCTGTCATCACCATCGATGTGACCGACCAAGATCCGCTCGTGGCTGCCACCATGGCTGACTCGGTACAGATGCGCCTGCAGGACTTCATCACCCAGTACCGCACGAAGAAAGCGCGCCACGACCTGGCCTTCACGAAGAAACTCTACCAGGAATCCAAGGAACGCTATACCCGTGCGCGCCAGAACTACGCCACCTTCTCGGATGCCAACCAAGACCTTATCTTAGAGAGCGTCAGAAGCAAACAGACCGACCTCGAGAACGAGATGCAGTTGCAGTTCAATGCCTACAACACGCTGGCACAGCAACTCCAGATGGCAGAGGCAAAGGTGCAGGAGGAAACGCCCGCCTTCACCACGTTGCAGAGTGCCACGGTACCCGTTCGGAAGGCTGGCCCTGCCCGTTCCCGCATGGTGTTGATTTTCCTCTTCGTCGTCTTCCTCGGCACCACGGCCTACATCTTCTATAAGGAGGGTGAACTGAAGAAGTTGCTCGGCATGGGCTGACACCTTATTATATAAGGGACATACTCCAATACGTAACAAAGCCGCCCCGATGAGGGCGGCTTTATTGTTTATGACCTTCTGTTCTTTCAGTCCTTGATGATGGGTTCCAACTCACTGACGTTCTTTTCAATTTCCGCATCGGAAACCGCATAGTTCTGCAGGTCGCCGCTGAGATACTGTTCGTAGCTCGGCATATCAATGAGACCGTGGCCAGAGAGGTTGAACAGGACAACCTTCTCCTCGCCCGTCTCCTTGCATTTCTTCGCCTCGCGGATGGTAGCTGCAATGGCGTGGCAACTCTCTGGGGCAGGGATGATGCCCTCGGTACGAGCGAAGAGCAGACCCGCTTCAAACGACTCCAGCTGAGGGATGTCCACTCCACGCATCATCTTGTCCTTGATGAGCTGCGAGACAATCATACCTGCACCATGATAGCGCAGTCCGCCCGCATGGATATTGCTGGGTTTGAACTGATGGCCGAGGGTGAACATCGGGAGTAGCGGTGTATAGCCAGCCTCATCGCCGAAGTCATACTGGAACTTGCCGCGCGTGAGTTTCGGACAGCTATCCGGCTCGGCAGCGATAAACTCCGTATGATGTTCACCGCTGAGATTGTGGCGCATGAAAGGAAAGGCGATGCCCGCAAAATTGCTACCGCCACCAAAGCAGGCGATAACGGTGTCGGGATATTCGCCAGCTAACTGCATCTGTTTCTCGGCTTCCAACCCGATGATGGTCTGATGCAGTCCGACGTGGTTGAGCACCGAGCCTAACACATACTTACAATGGGGTGTTGTAGTGGCCAGTTCCACGGCCTCGGAGATGGCCGTACCAAGCGAACCGGGATGCAGTGGGTCTCTCGTGATGATATCCTTGCCTGCGCGTGTTGACATCGAAGGAGAACCAGTGACAGCGGCTCCGAAGGTGCGCATGGCGGAGGAACGGTAGGGCTTCTGCTGCATGGTGATCTTCACCTGATAGACGGCACATTCCAGACCGAAGATTTTGGCGGCATAGCTCAAGGCCATACCCCACTGTCCAGCCCCAGTCTCGGTGGTCACGTTGGTTGTGCCCTCCTGCTTGGCATAGTAGCACTGTGGCAGGGCAGAGTTGATCTTATGTGAGCCTAATGGGTTGACGCTCTCGTTCTTGAAATAGATGTGTGCTGGTGTGCCCAATGCCTTTTCCAGTTCATAGGCGCGCACCAGCGGCGTGGAGCGATAGAAGCGGTATTTGTCAAGCACTTCCCCAGGAATATCTATCCATCGGTGCTCCATGTCCAGTTCCTGTTTGGCACACTCCTCGGGGAAAATATGCGCCAAGTCTTGCCACGACAGGGGTTCATGCGTCTTCGGATGGATGGGAGGCAGCGGTTTGTGTGGCATATCTGCCACGATGTTGTACCACTGCGTGGGAATTTCATTCTCCGATAGGAGAAACTTCTTTTGTTTTGTCATTGTTTTGCGTTTTTAATGATTGAACGTGTTTGACGCAACAAAAGTAGTGAAAATAAAGAAGAAACAAGAAGAAAAAGCAAAAAAAAGGCTACCTTTGCACGCGCTATGATGACACTAACGATAGTTTTCGGCTATTTCTGCTTACTCTTTGCTATCAGCAGATGGACGGGCAGACACGCAGACAACGACACTTTCTACCGAGGCAATCGGCAGTCGCCGTGGTACATGGTGGCCTTCGGCATGATTGGTGCATCCATCTCGGGAGTGACCTTTGTCAGTGTACCGGGTATGGTGACACGGATTGACATGACGTATCTACAGACGTGCATGGGGTTCATCCTCGGCTACGTCGTAGTGGCCTTCGTACTCCTGCCCTTGTACTACAGACTGAACCTGACTACCATCTATGCCTTCTTAGGACGGCGCATCGGACGGAGGGCCTATCTGACGGGAGCTTCGTTCTTCCTGTTGTCGAAGATGACGGGGGCTGCCGTCCGCTTCTATGTGGTATGTTGGATTCTGCAGCAATGTCTCACGACACAGTGGCCCGACGGTATCGAACAGATAGACGAGGGATGGCTCTTCGTGATGACGGCAACAGCTATGGTGGCACTGATATGGCTCTACACCCGGAAAGGGGGCATCCGCACACTGGTATGGACCGACTCGCTGCAGACCGCTTGTCTGTTCGGGGCACTGGTACTGATGCTTGTCCTGGTGGTCAGGCAGTTGGGGATGAGTGCGAGTGAAGCGGTCACGGCGATTACGAACAGTGAGATGTCTCGCATCTTCGTATTCGACGACTGGATGTCAAAGCAGAATTTCTGGAAGCAGTTCTTCAGCGGTGTCTTCATCGTCATCGTCATGACGGGACTCGACCAGGATATGATGCAGAAGAACCTCACGTGCCGCTCGCTGCGCGACGCACAGAAAGATATGACGACCTACGGAATGGCTTTTCTACCGGCCAACCTATTGTTCCTCTCGTTAGGTGTCCTGCTCGTGCTACTGGCTCAGCAACGCGGTATAGAAGTGCCTGCCATGGGCGACCAGCTATTGCCGTCCTTTGCGGCTTCGGGCACGCTGGGACAAACGGTCTTCGTGCTTTTCATCCTGGGCATCCTTGCAGCCTCGTTTTCCAGTGCCGACTCCGCTCTGACAGCCATGACTACGAGTTTCTGTGTGGATCTCTGTGGCAAACCCAACGATGAACGGCTGCGCCACTGGGCACATCTAACTATTGCGGTGGTCTTTGTCGTATGCGTGCTACTGTTCCGCCTACTCAACTCCACCAGCGTCATCGATGCCATCTACGTGTTATGCGGCTACACCTACGGGCCGCTGCTCGGCCTCTTTGCCTTCGGCTTGTTCACACACAGGAAGACCGACGACCGCTGCGTGCCATACATCTGCGTAGCCTCGCCCCTACTGTGCTGGGCACTGGATGGTGTCGTCGGACAACTGACAGGCTACCGCTTCGGCTACGAACTGCTGATGCTCAATGGACTGCTGACCTTCGCTGGTCTGTCAGCGTTCAGCCTTCCTTCGTCATCAGATAACGTTCGGCCTCAATAGCGGCCTGACAACCACTGGCTGCAGCCGTGATGGCCTGTCGATAGATGGGGTCGGCGCAGTCACCAGCTACAAAGACGCCAGGCAGTTTGGTGCGTGGTGTGCCGTCAGCCTTCTTCAGATAGCCAGCCTCGTCGGTATCAAGCCAAGGACGGAACAGTTCAGTGTTGGGCTTGTGGCCGATGGCCAGGAAGAACCCATCAATGGCAATGTCCACCTGCTGCTCATCGGTTTCCCCCCTGCGCTTGACTAAGTGTGCACCCTCCACGCCGTTTGTACCAAATAGACCAACAGCATTGTGTTCGAAGAGAATCTCGACATTGTCGGCATCCATCACCCGTTGTTGCATGACTTTCGAGGCTCGGAGGAACGGTTTGCGCACGATGAGATAGACCTTCTTGGCCAGATGACTCAGATAGAGCGCGTCCTCACAGGCTGTGTCGCCGCCGCCTACTACGGCCACGGTCTTCTTGCGGTAGAAGAAGCCGTCGCAGGTGGCACAGGCCGAAACACCCTGCCCGTTGTATTTGCGTTCGTCGTCAAGGCCGAGATACTTGGCAGAAGCACCAGTGGCAATAATGACCGTATCGGCCAGGATTTCGTGGTCTTCCTCGTCCCACAGACGGTAGGGCGACTGGGAGAAGTCTACGCGAACGATGGCTCCGTCGCGGAGCACCGCCCCGAAGCGTTCTGCCTGCTCGCGGAGATCCATCATCATCTGGTTGCCGTCCACTCCTTGCGGATAGCCAGGAAAATTTTCCACCTCCGTTGTCTGAGTCAGCTGCCCTCCGGGTTGCAGGCCGCAGTACACCACAGGAGAAAGATTAGCACGCGAGGCATAGATAGCCGCCGTATATCCAGCAGGGCCACTGCCGACGATAAGGCACTTTGTCTGTTCCTTTTGCATCATGTATAAATAGGAGAATAGGGGTTTGATATAGGGAAACAAAAAAGGCGTGACCATCAGCATATGCAACTACTGTGGGCGCGCCTTTGATTTCTTTCTGTGGAATTTATTTCTTTGCAGCCTTACCGTAGCGACTCATGAACTTGTCTACGCGTCCGGCGGTATCCACGAGCTTACTCTTGCCGGTGTAGAAGGGGTGAGAGGTGCTCGAGATTTCGATTTTGACCACTGGGTAAGTTTCGCCTTCGAATTCTACGGTGTCGTTGGTCTTTGCGGTAGAACGCGAAAGGAACATATCGCCGTTGGACATGTCCTTGAACACGACGGGGCGATAGTTTTCGGGATGAATACCTTTTTTCATTTCAGTTGTTACTTATTAATATTGTAAATGCTATTTTTCACTTTGAGGTTGCAAAGGTACGAACTTTTTGCCAATCAGCAAAATTTTATCCACTATTTATGTTAAAAAACACCGAAAGGCGGAAATCCGCTCGCGTTTCTCATTCTTTTTATATACCTTCGCACCATAATAACAAACTGACATGTCCAAAGAAACTGTTACAATCATCGGCATTGCTGGTGGCACGGGTTCGGGAAAGACCACGGTGGTCAACAAGATTGTCGAGGTGTTGCCGCGCCACTGTGCGTGTGTCGTTCCTCTCGACTCCTACTACAACGACACGACAGAAATGACGGAAGAGGAGCGCCGCCAGATTAACTTCGACCACCCCGATGCCTTCGACTGGAAACTGCTGACCGAGCAGATTCGGTGTCTGAAGAGCGGCAAGGCCGTTGAGCAGCCCACCTACTCCTACCTCATCTGCAACCGTCTGCCCGAAACTGTTCATATCGAGCCGAAGCCCGTTATCATCCTTGAGGGCATCATGACGCTCCACTATAAGAAACTGCGCGACATGATGGACTTAAAGATCTTCGTCGACACCGACAGCGACGTGCGCTTGATTCGCAACATCCGCCGCGACGTGGTGGAGCGCGGCCGCACGGTCGATATGGTACTCGACCGTTACGAAAAGGTGCTCAAGCCCATGCACGAGCAGTTCATCGAGCCTACCAAGAAGTTTGCCGACCTCATCATTCCGTGGGGACACGAGAATCGCACAGGCATTCATATTCTTAAAACGTACATTGAGGGGATTGTCACCAACGTATGACCAAAGCCACCACACCCATGACAACCATTTACCTAATCCGCCACGGCGAGACCGTTGACAATGTACGCCAGATTATGCAAGGACAGACGCAAGGTCAGTTGAACGCTAATGGCATCCGTCAGGCCGAGGCTGTCAGTCAGCGTCTGGCCACCGAACCCATTGATGTTGTTGTGGCCAGTGACCTGCACCGTGCTGTAGAAACGGCAGAGATCATCGCCCGTCCGCATCACCTGCCCGTGATTACCACGCCACTGCTCCGCGAGCGCGACTGGGGTGCTTTTACTGGGCGTTTCATTCCCGACCTAAAGGGGCTGACGTGGCCTGATGACGTGGAGAGCGAGGAAGCGATGATGCAACGTGCGGTAGATTTCTTGGAATACGCAACAGCCACCTGGCCCGACAAACGGGTGGTGGCTGTAGGTCACGGCATCATCAACAAGGCGATTCTTGCCGTCTACGCCCATTGTCCGATGCGCGAGGTACAACGGGTGATGAATGCCGAGGTGCGTATGTTATCGGCGTCCGCCGTAACTGTGGCCGCCGCCCGCGCTGCGGCCGCCGCCGTGGTTGCTGCTGCCGCTGCCGACAGAGCGGGAGGAGCTGCCGCTGAATGAGCGACTGACGCTGCGGTTCACGTTGTTGTTGTCCCTGCTTCGATATCCGCCCAGCGACGACGACCGCGCAGGAGATTTTCTGTCTATATTGTTGTGATGGCTGCTGGGAGTGCGGTTCACCGTAGTGCGTGTCGAACTATTGCGTGCGCCTTGCCTGTTGTTACGAAAATCACCCCGATTCCAGCTGTCCTTCATACCCACGTGATTGCGGTGGTGCGTAGGTGCATAGACGTGGCGGCGCGGCTGATACCAACTGCGGTTGCCATTCCTCATCCAAGAGTGTGCGCCACGATAGGAAGCGTAGAACACAGGCCGTCCGAAATAGAAATAGTCGCGCTGCGGATAGTGCGAATAGACGGCGAAGTGCCAGAAGCCTCCATCCCAGTAGAGCGGACGAAGGAAATAGGAAGCTGCACGGTAGAGACTCAGTTGCCAGTCGAACAGGATATAGGCCAAGTCGGCATTGCGACGCTCCCATCCCACCGCATAAACATCGTCTACACTGGTAACCCCCATCAGGTAGTCGAGGTTGATTTCATAAACGGCCTCATACTGGTCTTCTGTAAGGTTAAGCTCGTAGGCCATCTTGTCGGTCAGGAACAGGGCTTCGTTGCGCGCCTGTTCGTAGCTCATTGCGTTTCCTGTGGCTGCGAATGTCAGCATGCTCACCAGGGTTATCATCATCTTTTTCATCATCGTGACGTTTTTAAGGGTTAGACACGTTCATTTCTTGTTCACAGTGCAAAGGAACGCATTAATTCTAAGCTTTGCAAAGGTTTTTCCCTAAACGGTCGGGGAAAATCCCTATACAAACAGGGGGCTATCCTATCGATAGAAGTCATCGTCGAAGTCTATGACAACGGGCTGGTCGGGAATAGACGGCAGTGGAAGCGGCTGTTCTCCTGCTGTATTGCTGTCCGTTTCCGCAGGTTGCTCCACGATGGTCTCTGGACGGTTGAGTAGCGGGTGTGTATCAGTCTTGACGGGCGCAAGCGTCTCCTGATAGAAGTGGTCGTAGTCGTCATAACTGAACCGCGTGCCGAGTAGCGGCAGGTTGTCTTCGCTGATAAGCACACGCCGACAACATTTCAGCCAAGTGGCCATCCTTGGTTCATCATAGAGACGACGGGCATACTGCAAGGCTTCGTCGTAGGAGCGGAAACCGCTGACGGCAAGGCGGCGGACAAGTCCTTCGTCGCTCAGTGCCAACTCAAAGTTGCGCACCATATAGGTGGTGAAATTGTGGCGTGCCAACTCGAAGAGCAGTTGATTTTGGTCGATACTGTCCGAAGGAAACGCCAGAACGAAGACGAAGCGCACATCACGCCGAGTGCTGAGCGTGTCCACAGCAGCACTGTCTGTCGAGGCCGCGACAGCATGCTGTCGCCAGATATCGTCCATGGGGCGTAGCAGTCCCTGCGGCCTGCGTCCCTGTTGAAGTCCGCGAAGGATGTGGGCAGCCAAAGGGGTGACCTCACTATCTGGATAACCGTCCACCACCTGTTTCATCTGTTGCTCACAGGCCTCCGTCTGTCCTTCGTTAAGCTGGCTCAGTGCTGCCACAAATAGGAACTTGGGGCGGTGAACTCCCTGTGGAAAGCGGTTGGCCGACAACTGCGCATTGGTCGCCACCTCCTGATAACGCTCTTGACAGAAGGCCGCGTAGGTGGCGGCATAGAGCGAGTCCTCCAGTTGCGGGCCGATGCGCTGATCCTCGGCATAATACGGGTTGGAGAGCAAGCGCGTCCATTCGCTCTGCGGATGGTGTTGCTGCAACTGTCGCAGGTCGGCCTCGGCAGCCGTCGGTTTTCCCTCTCGGAGATCCATCAGATAGAGATGATACCAAGCCAAGTCGTTGGCAGCATCGTCGGGCCAGCGGTTCACGAGGCTACTGAACATCCGACGCGCCAATGGCAGATTTCCCACTTTGTCCTTCATCATGACGGCAGCGGACAGGAGGGCAGCGCGTTCCGTTTCGCTCCGGTCAGTCTGCAACGTGTCTCCCCAATGGGCAGCTTGCAACTGCGGCACCAACTGGTTGAGCAACTCCAACCGTCGAACGGCCTCCTTATTATATCGTGTAGGCGAAGTCGCGTCCATCTGCGGCACGGCCTCCCCGTAGCACCGCTGCGCATCGGCATAGGCTTCGCGCTGCCAGTAGAGCTGAGCCAATTGCAAGAGTAGCGTTCCCTTCTCGCCCCCGTTCTGGGTGAAGCGGCGGTTGCTCTCTTCATAGGCGGCAATAGCCGACAAGGTGTCGTGTTGCGCCAGGTGGATATTGCCGATAGCGAAATGTATCGAACCGAGATAGTCTTTATTCTTATCAGCAGTGGCCATGCGTTGTAACTTGCGCACCATCCCACGGGCATCAGTGGCCGCCATCACACTGGTCTGCGCCATCCGCGCACGGAACTCCAGTTCGTAAGGCGGTTGCAGGCGGACGACGTGGCGGTAGGCATCCAACGCCTTGCTGGCATGGCCCTGCATCTGCTCCACCTGTCCGAGAATGTACCAGAGGCGAGCTTTACGCCGTCGGCGGCGCTCGTGACTGATGCAACGTGAGAGGCTGGCGGCAGCTTCGGCATACTGTCCTGTGCGGAGATAATGGTCGGCGAGGGTGAAGTCCCAGTCCGCCTCGGCCTGCTGGGGTATACCATCGCGCTGTTGGCAGACGATGAGGTCTTCGGTCTCATAGCGCCACCCCAACTCCGCATAGCATTTGGCCTGCCAGGCACGGGCGCGCGCCAGAATGACGGGTTGCGTCTGGTAGAGGCGAGCCATATAGCCGAAAGTGGCTGCACCCTCTTCAAAGTGACCTTCGTGAAACTGTGCCTTGCCGAGGAGCAGCCAGGCACGCCACAGGAAGGGGTTATACTCGCGGCGGTTGAGCCACTCAATGTCGGCCTTGGTCTTGCGCCGTTGCTTGTCCCATTCTGGTCTGCGCTTGATGCTGTGGCGAAAGATGGCCTTTTCTGATTTTTCTATGGCGCGGTCAAACTGGCTATTGCCGAGCGTTTGGCTTGACTTGTTTCCTACGGCGTAAAGTGGCAGCAGTTGGGTGTAGTCGTCGCGATTGCCCCGTTCCTGTTCCTCATAGCCCTCAATAAACGCCTGCGAAGCATTGAAATACGTATTGTAGCGGGCGTGAAAAGCATGCCAGAAGCGTGTCTGTCCCGTATTCTTCTGCGTGGAACACGAGGCAGCAAGGAGTGTGACAGAGAGCAACAGGAGCACGGAGATGACAGGAGTATGACCGTCGCTGGTCGCCTCCCGACAAGATTCTTCTTCCGTTTCACAGACGTTTCCCTTGCGCTTCCGACTTTCCTCCATCAAACAAGCGATCTTGCACGAACCGTCGTCGTGGCTCGCACAGGAGGCACAGTCGTGGCGACCATGAACTACAGGCTCATCGCTGTCACCCACGGACAGCAGGGCGGCCAGCAGTCCTAAGGCGACAAGGGCAACGAGGGCGATGAAAAGGAAACCCATGGACAGAGCGGTTCGGTCAACACGGCTGAATGAGGAAACCGCAGTCGCGCAGGTCGTCCCAATAACGGGGATAAGACTTGGAGACCACCTCAGGGCAGTTGATACGCAACCCTGGGAAGCGCAAGGCAGCAGGGGCAAAGGCCAGTGCCATGCGGTGGTCTTCATAGGTATCAATGCCGTCGGCATAGTCGGACTCGCAGCGTTCACCATTCCATATCAGTTCGCAGCCATTGATGTCGCGGATGACATACCCCAACTTCCGCATCTCTGCCTTAAGAGCCTCAATGCGGTCAGTCTCCTTGATCTTGAGTGTGGAGAGGCCGCGGAAATGGAACGGAACACCTAACACGGCACAGGTGACCACAAAGGTCGGGGCGAGGTCTGGGGAATTGACGAAGTCATACTCCAAACGGGGCACGTGGTGCCCTGTGCGGCGCAGCGTCACCTGTGTGGGAACGCCCTGTTCCGTTGTAGCAAACTTCGTCTTCACGCCCAGCAGACTGAAGATATAGCGCACGGACGAATCGCCTTGCTTGGAGGCATCCATCAGTCCGTCGAGTTTCACCTCATCGTCGTCACCAGTAGCCAGTGCCATCATCTCGTACCAGTACGACGCACTGCTCCAGTCGCTTTCTATACTGTAAGCACGGTCACAGTAGGGCTTAGGTGCCACGGAGATGGTCTCGTAGTCGGTCCATTCAGCAGAAGCACCGAACTCGCCCATGGTCCACAGCGTCAGATCGATATAAGGGCGCGAAATAATTTCCCCTTTAAGGCGCAGCGTCAGTCCGTCCTTCAGCACGGGACCAACCATCAGCAGGGCGGACACAAACTGCGAACTGATATTGCCAGCCACTTCGAGAAGACCGCCCTCAAGGTGTTTTCCCTTGATGCGCAGGGGTGGGAAGCCCTCTTCGCCCACATAGCTGATGTCGGCTCCAAGGTAGCGCAGTGCGTCAACAAGGATACGGATAGGGCGGTGTTTCATGCGATTCGTACCCGTCAGTACGTGTTCCTCACCCTCTTTCACCGCAAGGAAGGCCGTCATGAAGCGCATGGCCGTGCCTGCCGCCTTGATATTGATTTCATAGGGGTTGTCGCGCAATGCAGCGACAATCACCTCTGTGTCGTCACAGTCTGACAGATTTTGCGGCAGTGTCGCCCCTCCCGTTAGTGCATGGATGACGAGGGCGCGGTTGGAGATACTCTTCGATGCAGGAAGCACGACCGTGTGTTTCAACTGCTCTGGTGCTGTTATTTCATATTGCATAGTAGTCCCATTCATTACTTTAATGGTACAAAGGTACGATTAAGTGAGGGAAATACAAAGAGAAAAACCTTTTTTCTCTTTTATTTCCGAACGTGAGTACCTTCGACGCGTAGCGTCAAAGTAGTGCAAACCGAGGGAAATACAAAAAAAGTAGGCCAAAAATTTGGTTGTTACAAATAATCAGAGTACCTTTGCAGTCGCTTATCGGGATTTAGCGCAGTTGGTAGCGCACACGTCTGGGGGGCGCGAGGTCGCTGGTTCGAGTCCAGTAATCCCGACTAAGACAAGGGGCGAACCTTTCACGAGGTTCGCCCCTTCTTGTATGCTGTTTCTGAGAATTTACCACAAAGACCATTCTCTCGGACCTGGCAAGCTCTTAGCAAGGTGTTGGCAAGCACTTAGCAAGCATTTGGCAAGGACTTAGCAAGCTCATGAGCTTGCCTAGAGCTTGCCAACACCTTGCCAACACCTTGCCAAAGGCTTGCCAAAGGCTTGCCAAAGGCTTGCCTGCTGATTTTCTCTACCGAGAGAAAAATTTTTCTCTGCCGAGAGCGTGATTTTTTGCCAACTGGAAATGTTTGTGCGGAATTTTGTGTAACTTTGCATTCCGTAAGACTACTACGAAAAAGAAAAACATGCCAAAAACGATATTAACCCTTCTTGCCTGTCTGCTGCTGATGCCCGCAAACGCACAGGTCGGCCAGTTGTTCGACACGGACAACCAGTTGTCGAGCAACTATGCCAACCAAGTGCTGCAGGACAAGCACGGCTTTATATGGATTGCCACGCGCAACGGACTGAACCGCTACGACGGCTATAACTTCAGTGTCATGTACCGTTCGGATCAAGACGGGCGCGGCTTCGCCAACAACTACATCAACCGCATGGCACAGGACCGCGAGGGCAACCTCTACCTTGGCACGAACAACAGCCTGTGCATCTACGACGGTATCCGCTTCCGCAACCTGCCTATGATGGTGGATGGACAGGAAGTCCACTCCTACGTGCAGTATATCGCCATCCGCAGCAATGGCGACGTGATGGCGTGTGTATCGGGCTACGGACTACTGCGCGTGGTCGGCAAGGAGAAGGCCGTCAGCGTCGGTGGAGCGGTCAGCCGCTACAAACACCCTAAGTTCTGCTTTGAAGACCGGCAGAAGCGGCTGTGGATTGCCTACGGTGACGGGAGCGTGCTCCGGCTGGAGACCGATGGAAAGCTCTCCACCAAACTTCCCGGAACGGCTGGCCTGCAGATACGCGAGATTACGGAAGACCGACAGGGCAACATCTATTTTGCCACCCTGCGCCAGGGACTCTACGTAATGGCTCCGCAGGCCAAGCAGTCTGTCCTCGTGCCAGGCACGGAAGGTCTCCCCATCAACAATCTCTACGTGGCTCGCAACGGCAACATCTACATCGGCTGCGACGGCAAGGGACTCTTCGTCTACAATCCCTCCACAGGGAGACTGACCGCCAACCCGTTCTTCTGCGACCGCATCGACCTAAGCAAGACCAAGGTAACTAGCGTCATTGAAGACGCGGAGGGCAACGTCTGGATGAGTATGCTGCAGAAAGGTGTGTTCCTGCAACCCATGCGCCCCTTCGAGTTCGGATACACGGGTTTCCGATTAGGTTCGCGCAACCTCATCGGCGAGCACTGCGTGTCCAGCGTGCTGCGCAGCCGCGATGGTGCGGTGTGGGTGGGCACGGACAAGGGCGGACTCTATCGCCTAATCTTCGACGCCTCAGGTCCAGTATCCTCCACCCACGTGGTCACGCTGCCCTTGGCCATCCTTGCTCTGTGTGAAGACCGAGACGGCAACATCTGGACGGGCAACTACGAGGACGGCTGCGGCTATGTTGACCCGACAGGCACTTACCACCGCTACGATTTCCACTTGAAGGAAAACCCCGTCGTGTTCGACCTCAAGACCGACCGCCACGGCAACATCTGGATTGCCACCATGGGCAGCGGTCTGATTTGCCAGCGGACAGACGGAAGTATCAAAGTGTATAGGATGCAGTCTGGGGCCGACACCGACCGACGCATCAACAGCATTCCCAACGACTACATCGCCAAACTGGCTCTCTCGCCCGACGACAAGTACCTCTATGTGGCCACGTCCATCGGACTGTCCTGCCTGGACATCGCGACAGGCAGTTGGCTGAGTAAGTACAATACCAACTGCGTCAACGTCGGTTCCTTCTCCCACTGCGTCTTCGCAGACAGCAAGGGCAACGTGTGGTACGGCACGGAGAACGGACTGTACTGCTACTCTGGAAAGAGCACCAAGGCAAAACACTACGACACCTCCAACGGGCTGCCCGACAATAGCGTGTCGCTGATTACGGAAGACGCGCGCGGCGACATCTGGGTCGGCACCATACACGGTCTGTGCTGGCTGCACACCAAGAGCGGCAAGACCTACAACTATTTTTTGGAGAGTGGACTGCAAAGCAACGAGTTCAGCGACGGTGCCGTTTTTGCTGTCGATGGCGGACGGCAGCTACTGCTCGGTGGAACAGGCGGACTCAACTGGTTTGACCCTCTCAAGTTGAAGCAGCCTGTTTGGAAAGCCGAGGTCAGTATCTCGCGCCTCATCGTGGGCAACCGCACCGTCTATCCCGGCATGAAGTCTGGAGGAAACACCGTCACCGAAGAACCCGTGTTCGATGCCAAACAGTTTGAACTGGCACACGACGACAACTCGTTCACCCTACAGTTCTCTACCCTCACCTACAAACACGCTGAACAAATCGCATACGCCTACAGCATCAACGGCGAGGAATGGCACACAATGCAGCCAGGCATCAACGAGTTGACCTTCTCCCACCTGCCTGCTGGCAACTATAAGTTCCGCGTCAAGGCTATCAACAACCAACAGGAAACGCCCGTGCGCGAGTTCACCGTCAACATCCATCCAGTTTGGTACGCCAGCATCTGGGCACGCATTGTTTACCTTGCCCTCGTTCTACTGCTGATGTGGGGCTATATCCAATACCGGCGCAAACGGGAGCAGGACAACCTGCTGCTGCAACGCCACATCCACGCAGAAGAAATGGGAGAAGCCAAACTCCGCTTCTTCATGAACATCAGCCACGACATCCGCACTCCACTGACCCTCATCATCACCCCACTGCTCTCGCTCATCAAGACCGACAAAGACCCACAGCGGCAAGGCATCTATGAGATCATCAAGAAAAACTCGGAACGCATCCTTCACCTCATCAACCAAATGATGGACCTGCGGAAAATTGACAAGGGACAGATGGTCATGCGCATGAGGCAGACCGACCTCGTCTCGTTCATCAGCGACGAGTACAAACTCTTCCAGCAGCAAGCCTCTGCCAAGAACATCACCTTCACATTTGAGCACGACACAGAGACGCTACCCATCTGGATTGACCGCAACAACTTCGACAAGGCCATCATCAACATCCTGTCGAACGCCTTCAAGTTCACGCCCGCTGGTGGCCGCATCGCCATCCGCATCACCCACACCGGCCATCACGCCTACATCTCCGTGAAAGACAACGGTATCGGAATACCGAAAGACAAGATAGAGACCATCTTCCAGCGTTTCTACCAAAGTCCGACAAACCCCAACGATCGCAATACAGGAACGGGAATAGGCTTGGATCTGACTCGCTCGCTCGTGGAACTGCACTACGGCACCATCGTGGCCCGCAACAACGAAAAGGGCGAAGAGCCTGACTTCACGCACGGCAGCGAGTTTACCATTCGACTCCCACTGGGCTGCGACCACCTCAAGCCAGAGGAGATTGACGACGGGGAAGGCACAAAGGACGAACCGAGTCTGCTGGAGGAGATGAGTCAAGCAGACGAAGCGAAAAACGAAACGGGCTCTGGATCAGACAGTTCGTTGCCCGACAACGGTCTGTCCAAACCTGGCAAGGCTGGCAAGGCCACACTGGCACTCGTTGAGGACGAGGACGATATTTTAGACTACCTACGCACACAACTGGCAGACGACTTCAAACTGCTAACCTTCCACAACGGCAAGGAGGCCCTCCTCGAAATCATCAGACAACAGCCCGACCTGGTCATCTCCGATGTCATGATGCCCGAGATGGACGGCATAACGCTCTGTTCCAAACTCAAGTCCAACATCAGCACCAACCACATCCCCGTCATCCTGCTCACGGCCAAGAGTCGCGAGGAAGACCAGTTGGAGGGACTCGAAACGGGAGCCGATGCCTACATCCTCAAGCCGTTCAACATGGATATTCTGCGGCGCACCGTACTCAATCTGCTGACCTCGCGGCGCACACTCCGCAACAAGTTCAACGGCAACGAGAGTCAAGAGTCCAACATGGAAGATGTCCAGATGAAAACGCCCGACGAAGCCCTGATGGAGCGCATCATGCAGGTCATCAACGAGAACCTCAGCGATACAGACCTCAGCGTGGACACCATTGCTCAGAAAGTAGGCATCAGCCGCGTCCACCTGCACCGCAAGATGAAGGAACTGACCAACCAAACACCGCACGGCTTCGTGCGCAATATCCGACTGAAACAGGCTGCCAAGATGTTGCGCTCCTCCAGATACAACGTCACCGACGTGATGTTCCGCTGCGGTTTCTCCAATTCCGCCAGTTTCAGCACCATGTTCAAAAATCTCTACGGATGCTCGCCCAGAGAGTATATGAACCGCGAAAATGAACGATAGAAAAAAGTTTCCGTAACACTGGACAAACTCCATTTGCTGTGAAATACGTAACTTTGCAGCGTCGGAACACAACACCGACTGCAAATAATATCACAGCACATGAAAAGAAACCTTATCGCCACCATGGTCATGGCTGTCGTCACGACAGCAACGGCACAGACCGCAAAGTTCTCCAACTTTCGATACACGGGGAACGACAGCCGATTCAGCGCGTCCATCGACCGCACCCATCAGTACTACAACCCCATCTTGGCCGGCTTCTATCCCGACCCGTCGGTCTGCCGAGTTGGCGATACGTACTACCTGGTCAACTCCTCGTTCACGTTCTTCCCTGGAGTACCTCTCTCCACCAGCAAGGATTTAGTCAACTGGACACCAGCCGGCCACGTGCTCGACCGGCCGTCACAGGTGCCGCTGAAGGGTCAACGCGTCTCGGGCGGCATCTATGCTCCAGCCATCAGCTACAACAAGAAGAACAAGACCTTCTATATGATTACCACCAATGTGGGAGCCGGCAACTTCTTCGTTAAGACAAAGAATCCTGCCGAAGGCTGGAGCGAACCCATCTACCTGCCTAAAATCGACGGTATCGACCCCGCCTTTTTCTTCGACGACAACGGCAAGGGATACATTGTGCACAACGCACCCGTGGTAGGCAAGGCCGACTACGAGGGGCAACGCGCCATCCGTCTGTTTGAATTTGACGTGAAGGGCGACAGCATCAAGGGCGACTTCAAGGAAATCCTGCGTGGAGGAACGCACGTGGAAGCCCATCCAATATGGATCGAGGGGCCACACCTCTTTAAATATAAGAAGTACTATTACCTGATGTGTGCGGAAGGTGGCACGGGTGCCTGGCACAGCGAGGTCATTCTGCGCGCCAAGCATCCGAACGGGCCTTGGGAGGAATGTCCGCATAACCCCATCCTCACCCAGCGCACAGGACTGAAGGCTGACCGTCCGAACCCCGTTTCCAGTGCTGGCCACGCCGACCTCGTGGAGGACGAGAAAGGCCAGTGGTGGGCCGTGTTCCTCGGTTGCCGTCCCTACGAGCAGGACATGTACAACACGGGACGCGACACCTATCTGCTCCCCGTGACCTGGAAAGACGGATGGCCCACCATCCTCGAACCCAACACGGCCATTGCTCCTGTCGGCGAGAAAGCTGATCTGCAACCGGCTGGAGAAAACCTTTTCAGCGGCAACTTCACCTACGAAGATCATTTCGACAAGACCACCCTCAACAGTCGTTGGATGCGCCTCAGAGACTCCGAAGGCTTTTGGACTACTGGTGACGGCACGCTGACACTCGCCCTACTGCCGGGCAACATCTACCAGCGCGAGCCACTTTCAGCCCTTTGGGTACGCCAGCAGCACGGCACGTTCACGGCAGAAACAACGCTCGACTTCACACCTCGCACCGACAACGACCTTGCAGGAATGGCCTTACTCCAGAAAGAAGACCACAACATCGTGTTCGGCAAAACCCTTGTTGGTGGGAAACCCATGCTCACACTGACACGCAGCGAGCGCGTCATCATGCCCATTGCCTCCGCTCCCGTAGGCAACGAACCGCTTCAACTGAAGGTGGAAGCCCACGACCGCTACTACGATTTCCTGTATGCGGAAGGCGACGGAGAATGGAAAGTGCTGGCACGCGGCGTGGACGGTTCGAACCTCAGCACGCAGAAGAGTGGCGGATTTATCGGAGCCTGCATCGGACTCTATGCCTCGTCCGACAAGGATGGCAAACCAGCCAAACCGCGTCCATGACACAATAACATCTTATTTTTCAACTCATTCATTACAGACAGGCAGCACCACCAAGAAGAGACGGTGGACTGCCTGTCGCCCTTTCCGTCCCTTTCGTCTTTAGGCGAAAAAAAACGAGAAACTCGCATTTCTTTTGGTCATTCGGGCTTTTTGTTGTAACTTTGTAGCGCATTGTGCACACAGGTTAGCAAACGGCTATTATGACAGGATTTGAACAGGTGATTGGACAGCAGGAAATCCAACAAAGGCTACTACAGTTGGTAGACGAACAGCGTTTACCACACGCCTTGATGCTCTGCGGCCCGACAGGTTGCGGAAAGATGGCACTGGCCATGGCCTTCGCTGCCCATCTGCTCCGGCGCAATGCCAACGATGCGGCCATGCTGGCCAAATGGGAACACCCCGACCTGCATTTCACCTTTCCCACCATCAAACTGCCATCCATGAAAACGGAGCACAAGCCCGTTTCCGACGATTTCATGCGCCCATGGCACGACATGATTATGGGAGGACCGTACTTCACCATGAACGAATGGATGGAACACATGGGAGCGGGCAATCAGCAGGCCATCATCACGGCGGGGGAGAGCGACGCACTAACCCATAAGCTGTCGCTGAAGTCCAGTCAAGGCGGCTATAAGGTCAGTCTGATATGGCTTCCCGAGCGCATGAATCTCGACTGCGCCAACAAGATACTGAAACTATTAGAAGAACCACCCAGCCAGACCGTGTTCCTATTGGTATGCGAAGCACCAGACAAGCTGCTGGAGACGATACGCAGTAGGGTACAGCGCATTGACGTGAAACGCATCGCAGAAAAAGACATAGAAGATGCACTAAAGGAACGGCGCGGACTGTCGCCCGACCAGGCGGAACGCATCGCACACATGGCGGAGGGCAGTTGGCTGAAAGCACTGGAGACACTGCGAGCCGACTCGGAGAACGAGTTCTTCTTGGACATGTTCCAAATGCTGATGCGCATGGCCTATGCCCGTAAAGTGAAAGACATGAAGGCCTGGAGTGAGCGCATGGCTGGCACCGGACGCGAGAAACAGAAGCGATTCCTGGAATATGCACTCCGACTGACGCGCGAGAATTTCATGTACAATTTCGGAGCACGCGAACTCTGCTACATGACGGAGCGTGAAGAGGGATTTGCCCAAAATTTCGCACGCTATATCAACGAAGCCAACGTGATTGCAATCAGCGACCTGTTGACACTGGCCATACGCGACATCGGACAGAATGCCAACTCCAAAATCGTATTCTTCCACCTAGCCATACAGATGATTGTACTACTCATACAGAAATAAAACAAAAAAGAGACTCCATATACTATATATATACATACAACGCATGGAAAAGACAAGAGACCTCGAGATAAAGACGGGATGTACGCGCGGACTGTGCCATCAGGCCGTCGGTCGTCAAGACCGTCAGTTGAACACCTACGACTGGCTGGCTGACGTGCCTGGGAACATCGACACCACCGATTTAGTGGAGGTGCAGTTCAAACACACCCGCAAGGGCTACTACCACAACGTCAACAAGCTGGAGCTAAAGAAGGGTGACATCGTCGCCGTGGAAGCCAGTCCTGGCCACGACATCGGTGTGGTGACACTAACTGGTCGACTGGTCAAACTGCAAGTGCAGAAAGCCCATCTAAAGAGTGCCGACGACATCAAGCGCATCTACCGCATAGCGCGCCCCGTGGATATGGACAAGTTCAAGGAAGCCAAGAGTCGCGAACATGCCACGATGATTGAGAGCCGACAAATTGCCAAGAGGCTCGGACTAAAGATGAAGATTGGTGACGTGGAGTACCAAGGAGACTGCAATAAGGCTATCTTCTACTACATCGCTGACGAACGTGTGGACTTCCGACAACTCATCAAAGACCTTGCTGCCACCTTCCATGTGCGCATCGAGATGAAACAGATTGGTGCGCGTCAGGAAGCAGGACGCATCGGAGGCACAGGGCCGTGCGGCCGCGAGTTGTGCTGCGCCACATGGATGAAGAACTTCGTCAGCGTCGGGACGAGTGCCGCACGCTTCCAGGATATCTCGCTCAATCCGCAGAAACTGGCTGGTATGTGTGCCAAATTGAAATGTTGCCTCAACTATGAGGTCGACGACTACGTAGAGGCCAGCCGGAAATTGCCGGCAAAAGACATCCTGTTAGTGACCCAAGATGCGGAATACCATCTCTTCAAGACCGATATTTTGGCTGGACTGGTCACCTACTCAACGGACAAGAATTTGGCGGCCAATCTGGAGACCATCACCGCCGAACGTGCCAAACAGATTATAGAAATGAACCGACGTGGCGAGAAGCCCGTGTCGCTTCAAGAAGGTGGTCGACAGAAGAACGAGAAGAAACTCATTGACCTGGCCACACAGGAGAACATCAACCGATTCGACAAGAGCAAGAAGAAAAAGAAGAAACCGGCAAGAAAACCCGTGGATAACAACGGCCAACCCCGCCGCAACAGACGACAGCCCCAACAGCGCAAGCCCGAATCTCAGGACACCAACGACAATGCGTGAGTTCATACGATACGCCACAACGCTCTATTGTCTGCTGGCGGTTGCCGCCTGTAGTCTCGATACGGTGTATTGCCAATACAGGAATGTCCCGACCAGCGGACTGGATCGTTGTGACACGCTGTCGTTTGATGTTTCTCCCCTCACGGAAAGCGGCCACTATCAAGAGGACATTGGTGTGCGCATCACTGGCAACTACCCCTTTACAGACCTCGTACTGATTGTAGACCAGACTGCTGTAAAGTCGGGAAAGACTTTTCGGGACACGCTCCACTGCCAACTCATGGATCATGGTGGTCATATTGACGGTGGGGGCGTGAGCCATTTCCAATACCATTTCCCACTGACGACCCTCTCCCTTGCGGCTAACGACTTCCTCCATATCACAGTTCGCCACGGCATGAGGCGCGAGGTATTGCCTGGCATTACCGACATCGGCATCATGCTGACCCGGCAGTGAGAATGCTACGACCGGGTAAGATTACGTCCAGCATCTATTCGGAGGAAGATAAACAGCAGTATCGTAAATCCCCACAGCGACGAACCACCATAGCTGAAGAACGGTAGTGGGATGCCAATCACTGGGGTCAGTCCCAACACCATACCCACATTGATGAAGACATGGAAGAGGAAAACACTCAACACACAATAGCCATACACACGGCCAAAGCGGAAGGGCTGCCGCTCCGCCAACTTAATGAGCCTCAGCACAAGAGCCAAGAACAGCAACAGTACCCCAGCTGAGCCTAAGAAGCCTTCCTCCTCGCCCACCGTACAGAAGATGAAATCCGTGTCCTGCTCGGGCACAAACTTCAGTT
>CAVAIX010000006.1:0-28979 GCA_963588695.1 Bacteroidaceae bacterium
CATGGACTACGAATTTGCACTGAGCGACTGCAAGATCATTTGGACAGCCAACGCTAATGGCGAAGTAGCAGGCACATGGGATGCAAGTACTGGCAAGTTTTTCGCAGGTACGAATAGTGCCGCGGGATGGGAATCTACGAATGACAAACCCTGGAACCTGAAAAACTACCACTATCTGATAGTGGAGATTGGCTCAGAGTCGAGCTTCTCAGAAACAAACTTTGCCTTCCGCATTCATGATGGTGGATTTTGGGATAAAGACAAGTCCTACTCGTTAGTTTGGGATTTCAGTAACAATCGATGTAAGATAGATCTGACGTCCATCACCTACGAGATAGATACAAACGGAACAAAAACCCAACAAACGCTGGATATATCGAAGACCACCTGCATTGATTTCTGGGGAATGGTTACAGACACCAGTAAATACGTTTACATCAAGCGTGTCTACGCTACGAACCAAGCCATTGAGTAGATGCACTAAACCGTTGGCGACGAGTGATGCTGTTCCCGATACGCGGTTGGTGTCATGCCATAGAGTTCCTTGAAAGCGGAGGAGAAGTTGCCCATATTGGTGTAGCCCACAAGGGTGGCCACCTCGGACACAGCGTGGTGTTTCTCGGCCAACAGTGTGGCGGCCTGCTTCATACGGATGTTACGGATGAAGTCGCGCGTGGTCTGGTTGGTCAACTCCTTCAGTTTCCGGTGTAGGTGTACCCGGCTGATGCCTACTTCAGAGGCAATCATTTCCACGGTCAACTCTGGATTCCCGATGTTCGCGTTGATGACTCTCATGAGCCGTTCCATCAACCGGTCATCGGGACTCTTTGCTTCTATCTTCTCCAGTTTTTCCTCACCAGCCTGCTGACCACCACTGTAAATGTTGCGCAACTGTTCGCGACTACGCAGGAGGTTGTCTATGGCGTGGCGCAGGAACTCGATGTTGAATGGTTTAGCGATATAGGCATCGGCTCCCGTATCCAGTCCTTCGATGTGATCCTCTTCGCGCGTCTTGGCGGTGAGCAGGACGACGGGAATATGGTTTAGGTTGATGTTCTGCTTGATTTTGCGGCACAGGGTGAAACCGTCCATCTCGGGCATCATGACATCACTGATGATAAGGTCGGGAGTCTGTGCGAAAACAGCTGCCAGGGCTTCCTTGCCGTTCTGGCTCTCGATGACATAATAGTCGGCGGCGAGTTCCTGTTTCAGGTACTGACGAATTTCATCGTCGTCCTCTACGATGAGGAGTCGGCGGCGCTGCCGAGGATGAACGGCCTTGGACAGGGCTTTGGATTCTGACTGCGATGCATCTGTGGTGGTCAAGTATTGCTCTGGCGTGATGGCAGCGTCCTGTCCGTGATCCATCTCTTCGGGTTTCAGATGAGCATGGCCTAACGGCAGACGGATGACGAACCGACTGCCTGGCGTTCCATCGGGGATGTTCTCAGCGTGGATGGTGCCGTGATGCAGGCGTGCTAACTGACGGGTGAGATGCAGACCGACCCCCGTTCCCTGATAGTTATTACCTGTGGCGTTGCGCGTCTGGTAGAAGCGATCAAAGATACGCTCCAGTTCTGCGGGGTCAATGCCGACACCGTTGTCTGTGACGATGATTTCCGCACAGTGCTGCAAGGGCGTTTCTGCCTCGGGGTATTCCCAGGTCTGCAAGGTGATGTCCACGCTGCCGCCCTCGGGTGTGAACTTGAAAGCGTTGGAGAGGACGTTGAGGATGATTTTATCGAAATTTGCAGTGTCCACCCACAGCGGTAGGCGATCCAATCCATCGTGATGGAAGGTGAAATGGATGTGTTTCTTCTCGGCAGGAGCAACGAACGTGCGACACAGGTCGTCGATGAACGCCACTACATCCGTTTCGCGGAAGGTGAGGTGCATCTGTCCCTTGTCGATTTTCCGGATGTCCATGAGTTGGTTCACCAGTCGCAGGATGCGCTCGGCATTGCGGTAGATGGTGCGGTACACCTTCTGCCGTTTGCTGTCCTTATCATCTGCCATGAGTTGCTGCAAGGGACTGATGATAAGGGTCATCGGGGTACGTATCTCATGGGAGATATTGATGAAATACTGCAACTTTGCCTCGTTGAGTTGTTCGGCATGGATATGTCGCTGCATCTCCTGACGGACGAGGTAATGGTGGCGTATCTGTCTGACGATAAACACGACAACGGCCAACAGGATAAGGACGTAGCCGCACCAAGCCCACCCAGAGTTCCACCAAGGACGGGCGATATACACGGTGATGACTTTCGCATCAGACTCAACAGCACCATCGATGGCCTTGATGGCGAAATGATACGTGCCTGGTGATAGATTGTTGAAGGACATCAGATTAGCCCCCTGGGGCAGGTTGGTCCATGATCCGCCATTCATGGCATAGGCGTAAACCACCTTGTCCGCATTGTCTGGCTCCAGCGTGGAGAACTCCATGCTGAAGGAGTTATCCTGATGAGCCAGTCGGAAAGTCTGAGCATCGAAGACAGAACCATCAATAATGCTCTCTCCTCCCGATTTCATGCCTCGACGGACAGGTTGCCCGAAGAGATAGAAATTGGTGATACGCACATGACGTTTCTTGCTGGTGGCCACGATTTCCGCTGGATTGAAATAGGTAATACCGTTCACACCACCAAACCAGAGCGTGCCATGCCTGTCGCACCATGAGGCATTCTTGCTAAACTCGTTGCCTTGCAGCCCGTCGCCTACATAGTAGTTAGCGAACTGCCGCGTGGCAGGATTGAACTTGGACAAGCCGTTGCTCGTGCTGACCCATAGGCAGCCACGGGAATCGCCCCTAACAGCGTATGCGGAATTGCTCGTCAAGCCTGTGGTATAGAAACGGGTCTTGTCGTGTTTCTCGTCCCATTGAAACAGTCCAGTGGACGTTCCAGCCCAAACGGTGCCGTCTATATTCTCACAGATGGAGTAGACAATACATTTTTCCACCGCACACCGAACGGGTCTGTCGGGATGCGCCAGGTCTATGCGGTACAGTCCATTGTAGGTTCCAGCATAAAGAGAGTTTTTCTTCGGAGAATAGAACAGGCTGCAGATCCAGTACTCCTCGAAACGGATACCGAAGCTGTTGATAGGGGCTGTCGTATGGGTGGTGTGATCGTAATAGAACAGCCCACCGCCCATGGTTGCTATCCACAGACGTTTCTTATTGTCTTCGGCAAAGGCGTAGATATTCTGCACACGCTGTCCACTCTTGTCCACCAACCCTCGCAGATACGTACACTTCCCTGTTTTCCGATCCATCCGCGCTGCCCCGTTGGCATAGGAGCCGAGCCAGAGACTGCCAGAAGAATCCTCGAAAAGAGCAAGGATAACAGCCGGTACAGCGTGTGGAGTACTGTTTGGAACATAATGTGCTTGCTGTCTGCCATCGCTGCCGACAACATACAGCCCGTCGTTGTCTGTTCCCACATAGCAAGTTCCTGCGGCATCCGTGCAGATGGCTGTAACACAGTTGGAACCGATGATGTTTTTGGAGACCGACAAGCATCCCCAGTATTGGAATCTGTTCCGTTTGAGCGGAATCATGATAAGCCCTTTCTGGTAGACGGCAATCCAGTAATTGCCTGTTCGTTCCCTCAGGATGGCATGTACCTTGGATTTCCGCGAATCGAAGAGGATATCCTCGAACTGATAGTCGGAAAGGCGGTGGGTCTTGCTGTTATAGATTTTCAGTCCGCAGCCATCGCTACCGATATACAATTCGTCGGGACTGGGCGAATAGAGTGTCTTGACTGGGAAGTTCTGCTGACCGTCATCCTGCAGTGGCAGGAACTGGTCCGTTTTCTTGTCCCACTTGAACACACCATTTCGGGCACTTCCGCCATAGATGGTGCCCTGCGCATCTTCACAGAGAATAAAGAGGTAGGGATGTTGAGCTGTTATGGGATAGTGTTTCACTCGTTTCCGCACGTCCATCCGATAGAGTCCGTCTTCCTCCCGGGCAATCCAAATATTACCTGTACGGTCTTCCATGATATATCTCACAGAAGAGGTCGGCACTGGGAGTTTCAGACTTTTCACAAACAGCCTACCACCATTGATGAGCAGCCTGCAAGCCATGTTTCCAGAAGCCCAAATCTCACCGTTCTTGCGCTGTATGATATTATTGATGTTGCTTCGGAATTCCTTGCCTTTCTCGTCTGTCGCCAAGGGAGAAAAGGTGTCTGTCGCTGGGTCGTAGAGCTGTAGACCAGCGTATGTACCTATAATCAGATGTCCCTGGCGGTCTTCAAATAAGGTGCGCACAGAGTTGCTGGCCAATGAATGGTTGTCGCCCGGCCGATACCTGTAAACGGTCAGTCGCACACCATCGTAGCGGTTCAGACCGTCTTCCGTGGCAATCCAGACCATGCCGTTGCGGTCTTGGTGGATGGCGTTGATCAGACTGCTGGACAGTCCCTGATCGGCAGTGAAGATACGGTAAGACTGACCGTGGCACAGGGTAGCCAGACAAGTAAGCAGGACAACGAGCGTATGTTTCATAACCTTGGTATTATTCGTCTTTGAAGTCGAGCGAGAGTTGGCCATCGCCCAACAGATGGAAGCTCCTGCGGTGGTAGGGCGTGATGCCATAGCGGCGGATGGCCTCGCGGTGGGCTTGGGTGGGGTAGCCCTTGTTGGAAAGCCAGTCGTATTGGGGATATTCCTCGGCCAGCCGATCCATATAGTCGTCGCGGTAGGTCTTGGCGAGGATGGAGGCCGCGGCGATGCTCAGGTATTTCCCGTCACCCTTGACGATGGTGGTATAGGGCAGACTGCCGTAGGGCTTGAAGCGGTTGCCGTCCACGATGACGGCCTCGGGACGCAGTGTCAGCTGGTCGAGGGCACGGTGCATGGCCAGTATCGAGGCGTTAAGGATGTTGATGCGGTCTATCTCCTCGGCGGTCACGATGCCGACGGCCCAGGCCAGTGCATCGCGTTGGATGACCTCGCGCAGCTGTTTGCGGCGGCGGTCAGTCAACTGTTTTGAGTCGTTGAGCAGGTCGTTATGGTAGTCTTCTGGAAAGATGACGGCGGCAGCATAGACACTGCCTGCCAGACAACCGCGTCCAGCCTCGTCACAGCCGGCTTCCACTCGTCCCGTGTAGTAATGACTGGCCAACATCGCTTCAGAACATTTTGCTGACGCGGCGGATGCCACTGATTAGAGCATCGACCTCCTCTTTAGTATTATATAGGGCGAAGGAGGCGCGCACGGTGCCGCTGACACCGAGACGATCCATGAGGGGCTGGGCGCAGTGGTGGCCAGTGCGCACGGCAATGCCGAGGCGATCGAGCAGAGTGCCCATGTCGAGGTGGTGGATGTTGCCCACCAAGAAGCTGACCACGGCATCCTTTCCCTCCTGTTCTCCGAAGAGCTGGATGCCGTCGATGGTGCGCATCTGCTCCATACAGTAACGGGTGAGTTGCTGCTCATGTTGGGCGATATGATCCATACCGAGCGCAGAGACATAGTCGATGGCCTTGGCTAAGCCGTGGGTGGCGATGTAGTCGGGCGTGCCAGCCTCAAACTTAAACGGCAGGCGTTCGAACGTGGTCTTCTCGAAGCTGACGTGTTCAATCATCTCGCCACCGCCTTGATAGGGAGGTAGCTTCTCCAACCACTGTTCCTTGCCGTAGAGCACACCGATACCAGTAGGACCATACATCTTGTGTCCACTGAAGGCGAAGAAATCGCAGTCCATGTCCTGTACGTCCACTTGGAAATGGGGTGTACTCTGTGCACCATCCACCATCACGGGTACACCATGTTCATGAGCCACACGTATCATCTCCTTCACGGGGTTCACCGTGCCCAGGACGTTGCTCACCTGTGTGATGCTCACCATCTTGGTGCGTTCGGTGAATAAACAGGCATAGTTATCGAGAAGTATTTCCCCTTGGTCGCTGATGGGAATGACGCGGAGGACGATGCCCTTCTTGGCGGCCTGCAACTGCCAGGGCACGATATTGGAGTGGTGCTCCATGGTGGAGACGATGACCTCGTCGCCCTCGCCCATAAACGCCTCGCAGAACGAGGAAACCACAAGGTTCAGACTCTCTGTGGTGCCTCGGGTGAAGACAATCTCTTCTGTCTTTGCCGCATGGATAAACTGGCGCACGGTCTCACGCGCTGCCTCATGCAGGTCGGTGGCCTGTTGCGAGAGGTAATGGACACCGCGGTGCACGTTGGCATTGACGTTGAGGTACTCCTCGCGCATGGCATCCAACACGCAGAGCGGTTTCTGGGTGGTGGCTGCATTGTCGAGATAGACCAACGGTTTGCCATACACGTCCCTTGAGAGGATGGGGAAGTCTGCGCGTATTTTGTTGATGTCGTACATAGCTATGACGTGTTTATTTACAGAGTTTACAGCCCTCGCACTTGTTCAGCTCGCCCCGGAAGCGTTTCTCGACGAGATAGTGCAGGCGGTCGCGTAGGGGCTCCAACTGCATCTGGTCGATGACCTCGTTGGCAAAGGCGAACTGAAGGAGCAGTTTCGCCTCCTCGCGGCTCACACCGCGTTGCTGCATATAGAAGAGGGCAGCATCGTTGAGCTGGCCGACGGTACTGCCATGCGCACACTTCACGTCGTCGGCATAAATCTCCAGCATGGGCTGGGTGAACATCCGAGCGGTCTTGGTGGCGCAGAGGTTTTGGTTGGTTTCCTGTGAAACGGTCTTCTGCGCTCCATGTCGCACCAATACGCGACCAGCAAAAGCGCCACGCGCCTCACCATCGAGCACATACTTATAAAGCTCGTGGCTGGTACAATGCCCTGCCTGATGGTCGATGAGCGTGTTGTTGTCCACCACCTGGTTCTTATCGGCAATGACGCAGCCGTTGCAGGAGCACTCCGCTCCCTCGCCCTTAAAGACGAGGTCGAGACGGTTGCGCGTAATGCCGTTGTGCAGGGTAATCACGTTGTGGTTCACGCGGCTGTTGGCCTGCTGCTCGATATACACGTTGCTGACGCGGCGATTCTTGATATGGGTTTCTTCCAGACAATAGAGGTCGAGGCTGGCATTCTCACCGACGAAAGCCTCGATGACTTGCGTGGTGAGGAAGTGGCGGTCGTCGGCTGCATGGTCGCAGAAGAGGAACTTGGCCTCTGCGCCCTGCTCTAAGACGATGAGTACGCGGCGGTTGATCATCAGGTCGACATCCGAACGGAGGATGTTGATGACCTGCACGGTACGCTCCACCTTAACGTTCTTGGGCACGTAGATGAACAGGCCATCTTGCGCTAACATCGTATTGAGAGCCGTAATGCTGTCCTCATCGGTATGGGCGAGCTTGGCATAATACTTTCCGATTAATTCAGGTTTTTCCTCCGCCACACGGCACAGGGAGTCCACGATGACACCCTCGGGCAACTCCACCTTGGGCAATGCCTTTCCGTAGAAGGCATCGTTAACCACGAAATAGAGCGAGGTGCTTAGGTTGGGCACATCGCAGCGGAACGCCTTATAGGGATCAACGGGTATGTCGAGCCGATTGAGGTTCAGACCGTAGTCTGGTTCGAAGACGGCGTTCATGTCGGTGTATTTGTATCGCTCTACCTTACGGGAGGGGAAGCCCTGCCGCTGGAAGTCCTCGAAGGCCGCGTCGCGCACCGCATTGAGCACACGGGCACTATGCGCCTGGATGGTGTCGGCGGAAGTCCGATACAGGTCTATATATTGTTTCTCTGCACCCATGGGTCACTCCTTTCCGTCTGCCTCCGCCTTGATCCAGTCATAGCCGCGATCCTCTATCTCCTTGGCCAACTCAGGGCCTGCGGTCTTCACGATACGGCCGTTATAGAGCACATGAACCACACTGGGTTTGATCATGTCGAGCAACCGCTCGTAGTGGGTGATGACGATGCACGAGGTCTCAGGGGTCTGCAACTTATTCACGCCATCGGCCACGATACGCATAGCGTCCACGTCGAGTCCCGAGTCAGTCTCGTCGAGGATGGAGAGTTTGGGTTCCAGCACGGCCATCTGGAAGATTTCGTTGCGCTTCTTCTCACCGCCCGAGAAACCCTCGTTGACGGAGCGGTTGGCAAGCTTGGCATCGAGTTCCACAATCTGACGCTTCTCGCGCATCAGTTTGAGGAAGTCGGCGGCGTTCAGGGGTTCCAATCCTTGGTATTTGCGCTTCTCGTTGACGGCGGCCTTCATAAAATTGGTCATCGACACGCCCGGAATCTCCACTGGATACTGGAACGAGAGGAACAAACCCTCGTGTGCCCGGTCTTCGGGTTTCATCTCCAGCAGGTTCTTACCGTTGAAGACGGCCTCGCCGCTGGTTATCTCATAGAGTGGGTTGCCCACGAGGACGGCACTCAAGGTGGACTTACCCGAACCGTTCGGACCCATGATGGCGTGTATCTCACCGTCCTTGACGGTCAGGTTGATGCCTTTCAATATTTCTTTGCCTGCAATGCTGGCATGCAGATTCTTTACCTCTAACATATATATATATGGTCTGTTTAACTTTTTAATCTTTACAGAGAGAATGGTGCAGCCCCTATCCCACCGTGCCTTCCAGCGAGACGCTGAGCAACTTCTGCGCCTCAACGGCAAACTCCATGGGTAGTTTCTTGATGACATCCTTGGCATAGCCGTTGACGATGAGTCCTACGGCCTGTTCGGTGGGAATGCCGCGCTGGTTGCAGTAGAAGAGCTGGTCTTCTGAAATCTTTGAGGTGGTAGCCTCGTGCTCGAAGACGGCCGTGTCGTTGTGGACATCCATGTAGGGGAAGGTGTGTGCACCACAGTTGCTGCCCAAGAGCAGTGAATCACAGGAGCTATAGTTGCGGGCGTTGTCAGCACTGGAAGTGGCGCGCACCAGTCCGCGATAGGAGTTCTGAGAGTGACCGGCCGAGATGCCTTTCGAGATGATGGTGCTCCGGGTGTTCTTGCCCATATGAATCATCTTGGTGCCGGTGTCGGCCTCTTGGTAGTTGTTGGTGACAGCCACGCTGTAGAACTCCGCCACGGAATCGTCGCCGCGCAGGATGCAGGAGGGGTATTTCCACGTGATGGCGGAACCAGTCTCCACCTGCGTCCAACTCAGCTTGGAGTGGACACCGCGCAGGTCGCCACGCTTCGTCACGAGATTCAAGACACCGCCCTTGCCGTGTTCGTCGCCCGGATACCAGTTCTGCACGGTGGAGTATTTCACCTCAGCACGATCCTTGACGATGATTTCGACGATGGCGGCATGGAGCTGGTTCTCGTCGCGCATCGGGGCGGTACAGCCCTCTAAATAGGAGACGTAGGCATCGTCGTCGGCAATGATCAACGTACGCTCAAACTGTCCCGTGTTGCGGGCGTTGATGCGGAAATAGCTGCTCAACTCCATGGGACAACGTACACCCTTCGGAATATAGACGAACGAGCCGTCGCTGAACACGGCACTGTTCAGTGCAGCGAAGAAATTGTCACGATAGGGAACGACGGTGCCCAGATATTCCTTCACGAGGTCGGCATGCTCCTTGACGGCTTCACCGATGGAGCAGAATATCACACCTTTCTCGCGGAGCTTCTCCTTGAAGGTGGTCTTCACCGATACGGAGTCCATGATGGCATCAACAGCGGTGTTGCCGCTGAGTGCCAAACGCTCTTCCAAGGGTATGCCTAACTTATCGAAGGTCTTCTCCAGTTCTGGATCTATCTTACCATCGCCCTGCGGAGCTTTCGCTAAGGGGTCGGCATAATAGGAAATAGCCTGGTAGTCGATGGGCGGCACGTGGACGTGTCCCCACCGGGGTTCTTCCTGCTGCTGCCAGTAGCGGAAGGCCTTGAGACGGAAGTCGAGCAACCAGTCAGGCTCTCCTTTCTTCTTCGAGATGAGCCTCACGATGTCCTCGTTGAGCCCCTGCTCGATGACCTCCGTATGAATATCCGTCGTGAAGCCGAACTCGTACTTCTGTTCGGCCACCTGACGTACCAACTTATTGTCGTCTTTTTGCTCCATCGTCAGACTGCTTTCTGGGGGTTCGTTCACGCTTTCTTTGCGGCACGGATGAAATAGGCTATCAGCAGCACGTAGGCCACGAGCGAGAGCCACTCGCTCCCTGGGTTAGCCCACCACGCCGTATAGTCGAACTGCACGCCACCGAAACGCAACAGGGCACTGACAACTCCCATCAGTGCACCACCGGCGATGAAGCCCGAGGCGATGAGGTTGCCCTTCTCACCACGCGCCTTGTTCTCTTCGGGTTGCTTCGAGCGCGTCGTCACGTACCAGTTGACAGCACCGCCAACCAGCAGTGGTACGTTGAGTTCCATAGGGATGAACATACCGAGGGCGAAGGCCAAGGCTGGAATCTTGCACCAAGTGAGGATGATGGCCAATACAGCACCGATGGCGTAGAGCGGCCACGGTGCACCTGTTCCCGTCATCAGCGGGTCAATGACGGCAGCCATGGCGTTGGCCTGTGGAGCAGCCAGTGCGCCCGAGGCGAAACCGTAGGTCTCGTTGAGCAGCATCATCACACCACCCACTGTGGCAGCGCTGACCAGCGTACCGAGGAACTTCCACGTCTCCTGCTTACGGGGTTGCGTGCCCGTCCAGTGGCCGATCTTCAGGTCGGTGATAAACGAGCCGGCCATAGAGAGAGCCGTGCAGACTACACCACCCATGATGAGTGCTGCCACCATACCGCCTGTGCCGTTCAGTCCTACGGCCACCATGACTACGGAGGCCAGTATCAGCGTCATCAATGTCATTCCCGACACGGGGTTGCTGCCCACAATGGCAATGGCGTTGGCGGCTACAGTGGTGAAGAGGAAGGCAATGACAGCAGTCAACAGGATGGCCACAACGGCAAAGAGCAGTTCACCGCTCATCACACCGAACCAGAAGAAGAGGAAGGTGACGAGCAGGGTGACCACCGAGGCAATGGCGATGAAACGCAGGGGCAGATCGGCAGTGGCATTGTCCTTGTCGGAAGTCTCTCCGCCTGCGGCAGTCGCTGGTGCTGGTTTCATGCGCTTCACCGCCCCGATGATGATGTCGCGGCTCTTGATGATGCCGATGATACCAGCCATGGCAATGGCTCCAATACCGATGGACTTGCCATAGCTGGTGAAGATCTGTTCGGGTGACATCGCGCCCACGGCGGTGGTAATGGCGGGATTCCACTGGTTCAGTACCTCGTTGGGGAAGAGCAGGGCCATGCCTGGTACGACAATCCACCAAACGAAGAGCGAGCCTAACGTGATGATGAGCGCATAGCGGAATCCGATGATGAAGCCCAAGCCAAGCACGGCAGCCCCCGTGTTGTTCTTGAACACGAGTTTGGCACTGTCGGCCAAGTCACTGCCGAAGGGTATCATGCGACTGGTCACATTCTCGTTCCACCAACCGAAGGTGGCCACGATGAAGTCGTAGAGGCCACCCACCAGTCCGGCCATCAGCAGCGGACGCGCCTGCGAACCGCCCTTCTCACCGCTCTTCAGCACCTGTGTGGTGGCAGTGGCTTCTGGGAAGGGAAACTGCTCGGCAGGAGCTTCCACGAAATATCGGCGGAAAGGGATGAGGAAGAGGATGCCGAGCACGCCGCCCAACAGCGACGCAAAGAATATCTTAAGGAAGTCGGTCTCCATGCCCGGATACTTGGCCTGCAGGATGTAGATGGCAGGCAAAGTGAAGATGGCTCCAGCCACGACGGCACCAGAACAGGCTCCGATGGACTGGATGATGACATTCTCGCGCAGGGCATTGCTGCGCTTGGCGGCTGTCGACACACCCACGGCGATGATGGCAATGGGGATGGCGGCCTCAAAGACCTGTCCCACCTTCAATCCGAGATAGGCAGCGGCGGCCGAGAAGAGCACGGCCATGAGTACACCCCAGGTGACTGACCACGCGTTGACTTCGTTCTGTTGTTTCATATCTGTGTTGTCCTATATATTCTTATCTTTGCTTTTTAATATGTTCTTACTGATTCTTTCCAAGGCTTCTTCCAGTCGTTTGCGCTGACAGGCGAGGTTGATGCGCACGTAGCCACGACCGCTCTCCAATCCGTACATCGTGCCGGGATTGAGCCACACGCGGGCTTTGTCGAGCAACCGCTGACAGAGGGCTTCGGTCTCTTCGCCACCTGCTGTCACGTCAATCCAAGGCAGGTAGGTGCCTTCCATCCGACAGACCTTCCATTGCGGGATGTGGGTCTCGACAAACTGGCAGAGCAGTTGGTAGTTGTCCCAGATATAGGCGTTGAGTTGGTCTATCCAGTCCTCGCTGTCGTTATAGGCTGCCATGAGGGCCACATTGCCGAAGGGATTGAGATCGCACACCTCGTTGATGTTGATGGCACGAACCAAACGACGACGCCATTCGGGATTGGCACAGACGATATTGGCGGTCTGTAGCCCAGCGATGTTGAACGACTTGGAGGGGGAGTTTAGCACCACACAATTTTGGCGACAGGCCTCGCTGACAGCGGCAAAAGGCTGGTAGCGGTGGCTGGGCATGACGAGTTCGCAGTGGATTTCGTCGCTGACGATCTTGACACCATGGCGGAGACAGATGTCGTTGATGTGCGCTAATTCTTCCTTGGTCCACACGCGCCCTGTCGGGTTGTGGGGGTTGCAGAGTAGCATGACGGTGGTTTTCTCCTCGGCACAGCGGCGTTCGAGGTCGTCCCAGTCAATGACAAACGAGTCGCCTTGGCGCAACAACACGCTCTCCGACACCTGACAACCATTGTTGCGGATGGACGAGAAGAAGCAGTTGTAGTCGGGCGACAGCATTACCACCTGTTCACCAGGCATAGTCAGTGCCTTGATAGCTACGGAGACACCAGGCACTACACCCGTGGTGTAGAGGATCTCGTCGCGGTGGATAGTCCACTGGTGGCGGCGCTGAAACCACGAGATGACGGCCTCGTAGTAGTCGTCCTCCACCAGCGTGTAGCCGTAGATGCCTTGCTTGGCGCGTTCCACTACGGCCTTCACGATGGCGGGAGCCACTTCGAAATCCATATCGGCAATCCACATGGGAATGACATCGTCCGAAGCGGCCGTGTCCCACTTCACGCAGTGGGTGCCCCGACGCGTGGTCGGTTTATCAAAATCGTATTTCATGATGTCTTTATGCTTTTATCCTTTGCGCGTTTCTATGATGCAGCTGTTGGGCGGCAACACGTGGTCATCGATGGTGATACTGCCTATCGAGTCGGCCACGATATGGCCAGCGGTCGGATTCTTGATGTTTTCCACATGGCCACGAATGTCTGCCTCCACGGTGGAATACTCGAAGAGGCGGTCGCAGGCCGCGTCAATGGTACAGTTCTCCAGCACGAGACCGTCTACATAGCAGAGCAACTGCTCGCCCGAAAGGTGACAATTGACAAGGCGCACGTTCTTCGAATGCCACGCCAGATACTCACCGTCGAGCACCGAGTCGTAGACGGTCACGTTCTCACACTCCCAAAAGGAGTCCTTGGTGGTAATCCGTGCGTTGCGCACCTCCACGTTACGGCAGTACTGGAAGATGTACTTCGAGTCGCTCACCAGTCCGTCGACGCGGATGTCGTTAGCGAACATGAAGGGATAAGTGCCGTCGTGGAGCGTCACATGCTTCAGCTGAACATCCTCCACGCGCCAAAACGTCTCGTCGGCATCGGTAATCTCTACATTCTCCAACCGCACGTGCTTCATCTCGCGGAAGAACTTCGGACCGTCAATCTTCGAGTCCGTCATCGTTAGGTTGTCGGTGTACCAGATTGCTGAACGCGAGCCAGGAGCAAAGTAGCAGTGGTCGATGCGCGCACCGTCCACATGCCACCAGGGGTATTTGCCGTAGAAATGACACCCCGTTGCCTCGATATTTCGGCATTGCTTGATGCCACTCTCACCGTCGGTGATGGTCACGTTCTCCAGGCGCAGGTCGTGCGTGGCAAACAGCGGACGCTCACCACCGAATTGTTTGTCTTTTATCAGTTCCATGGATGTGTTGTCCGTAACCTCAGAGTTTCTGTTCTACCTCGATTTCGGTGAAGGTCTCGATGACGTCGCCCACTTGGATATCGTTGAAGTTGACGAGCGAGATACCGCACTCCAAGCCCGTGGCCACCTCTTTCGCATCGTCCTTGTAGCGCTTCAAAGCGTCGATGGCAGCGGTGTGCACCACAATGCCGTCGCGGATGACACGAGCCTTGTCCTTGTTGTGTACCTTGCCTTCGGTCACCAGACCACCGGCCACCGTGCCCACCTTCGAGATCTTGAACACCTGTTTTACTTCAATCTCACCAGTTAGGATTTCCTTCTTCACCTTGTCGAGCATACCTTCCATCGTGGACTTCACCTCATCGATGGCATCGTAGATGATGGAATAGGTGTTGATTTCTACACCTTCGCGCTCGGCCAAGCGACGTGCATCGGCTGACGGACGTACCTGGAAGCCGATGATGATGGCATCGGAGGCCGATGCTAACATGACATCGTTCTCGCTGATCTGTCCAACGGCCTTCGAGATGACGTTCACCTGTACCTTCTCCGTGGAGAGTTTGATGAACGAGTCGCTCAGTGCCTCTATCGAACCGTCGGTGTCACCCTTAACGATGATATTGAGTTCGTGGAACTCACCAAGGGCGATGCGGTGCGAGATGTCGTCGAGACCAAGCGTCCGGGTGGTGCGGAGCGACTGCTCGCGCTGCAACTGCGTGCGCTTGTTGGCTATTTCGCGGGCTTCCTGCTCCGTCTCCATCACGTGGAAGGAGTCACCGGCTGTCGGTGCACCATTGAGACCGAGGATGATGGCGGGTTCTGCTGGACCAGCCTTCTCGATGCGCTGGTTGCGTTCGTTGAACATCGCCTTGATGCGGCCATAGGCTGTCCCGGCAATGACCACGTCGCCCTGTTTCAGTGTGCCGTTGCTCACGAGCACGGTAGAAACATAGCCGCGACCCTTGTCGAGTGACGACTCGATGATGCTTCCCGTGGCCTTTCTATTGGGGTTGGCTTTGAGGTCGAGCATCTCGGCTTCGAGCAGCACCTTTTCCAGGAGTTCATCCACGCCAATGCCTTTCTTAGCGGAGATTTCCTGACACTGGTACTTGCCACCCCAGTCCTCCACGAGGAGGTTCATGTTGGCCAGGTCTTCACGGATCTTATCGGGATTGGCTCCAGGCTTGTCTATCTTGTTGATGGCAAATACCATGGGTACATTGGCGGCCTGTGCATGAGCGATGGCCTCCTTGGTGGTGGGCATCACGCTGTCGTCGGCGGCGATGATGATGATGGCTATATCCGTCACCTGCGCACCACGAGCACGCATGGCGGTAAAGGCCTCGTGTCCTGGCGTGTCGAGGAAAGTGATGCGGCGACCGTCTTTCAACTTCACATTGTAGGCACCGATGTGCTGCGTAATTCCGCCAGCCTCACCAGCAATCACGTTAGTGTTGCGGATGAAGTCAAGCAGCGAGGTCTTTCCATGGTCTACGTGACCCATCACGGTGACGATAGGAGCGCGGCTGATCAAGTCGTTCTCGTCGTCTTCCTCCTCGGTAATGGCGTTCTGCACCTCGGCACTCACGTATTCGGTGGTAAAACCGAACTCTTCCGCCACGATGTTGATGGTTTCAGCATCGAGTCGCTGGTTGATGCTCACCATGATACCGATGCTCATACAGGTACCGATGACCTGGTTCACGCCGACATTCATCATGGTGGCCAACTCGCTGACAGTCACAAACTCTGTCAGTTTCAGCACCTTGCTCTCTGCGGCCTGTTCTGCTATCTCACTGTTAAGGCGTTCCTGCACAGCGTCGCGCTTCTCGCGGCGATACTTGGCACCCTTCTTGTTCTGGCTTTTCGAGGTCAGACGAGCTAATGTTTCCTTTACCTGACGTGCTACGGCCTCATCGTCCACCTCCAGGGATTTCTGTGCTGCATGATTCTTCTTATTCTTCTTGCTGCCCTGCTGTCCGTTCTGTCCTACGGTGGGTTGCGAGCCTACACCTGGACGTTGTTGTCCGCCCTTGTTCTTCTTGTTGCCCTGCTGCTGTCCGCCTTGGTTTTGGTTGGCAGCGGCTTCGATGTCCACACGCCCACTGCGGATGCGCTCGCGCTTCTTACGCTCGCCCCCGTTGGCGTGCTGTCCCTTATCCTCCCGTTCCTTACGTCGCTCCTCCTTCGATTTCTTTTTCGGACGGGTACTCTGATTGAGGGTACTGAGGTCTATCTTACCCAGCACATTCACCTTCGGCACATATTTCGTCTCGTTGGGCAGGGTGTAGACTTTTGCGTCGGCAGCGGCTTCTGTTGCGGCAGGTTCGCTCTCTTCTTGCTGAGAGGACTGGTCTGTTGTGGGAGCGGTGGGTTCTATGGGAGTTGTGGGAGCAATGGACTGCTGCGGTTCCTCCTTGTCCTCTTCCACAACGGGCGGCTCTGGCGTCTGACTCACGGCAGCAGCTACAGGTTCCGGCGTCTCGCTTTCGGTGGTTTTGGTTTTCTTCCCGACATCGTCCAGGTCAATCTTTCCCAAAGGTTTGAACTGCTGGCGCTGCTCCAACAGTTCCTCGGCCTTGACCATCTTCTCCTCGGCCTTTTCCACCTTCTTCTCCTTGGCTTTCTTGGTGAAGATCATCTCGGCCTGCGTCTTCACGGCCTTGTCACCGCTGAACGCGCCGACCAGTGCCTGATACTGTTCGTCCGAGATTTTGGTGTTCGGGGTCATTTCTTCCTTGACCTCGCCAAGTTCTTTCTTGTTTCTCAGGAAATCAACTGCCGTTTGAAGTCCTATATTCAGTTCTGATAATACTTTATTTAATCTGACACCCATTTAATATTGTTACTTTACGGTTCTTCTGTATTCTTTTTATTCAAACTCCGCACGGAGTACGTTGAGCAGGTGGTCGACCGTCTCTTCCTCAAGGTCGGCTTTTTCGATTAGCATTTCACGGGGAGCGTTGAGCACAGCCTTGGCTGTTTCCAGTCCGAGTCCCTTGATGGCATCAATGATCCACTGGTCAATCTCGTCGGAGAACTCGTCGAGGTAGATATCCTCGTCCTCGTTGTCCGTTCCGTTGGACACGCGGAACACATCGATGGTGTATTCAGTCAGCATTGAAGCCAACTTGATGTTCAGACCACCCTTACCGATGGCGAGGCTGACTTCTTCGGGCTGCAGGTACACCTCGGCCTTGTGCTCTTCGGGGTTGAGGGTGAGACTGGTCACCTTGGCGGGACTCAGCGCACGGGTGATGAAGAGCTGGGTGTTGCTGGAGTAGTTGATCACATCGATGTTCTCATTGCCCAACTCACGGACGATGCCATGAACGCGGCTTCCCTTGACACCGACGCAGGCTCCTACGGGGTCGATACGATCGTCGTAGCTCTCCACGGCCACCTTGGCGCGCTCTCCTGGCATGCGAGCCACACGGCGAATGGTGATAAGGCCGTCGTTGATTTCAGGCACTTCGGCTTCGAGCAGTCGCTCGAGGAATACAGGGCTGGTACGCGAGAGGATGATGCGAGGGTTGTTATTCTCGTTCTGCACCTCCTTGACGATGGCGCGCACGGTCTCACCCTTACGGTAGTTGTCGTTGGGGATCTGTTCCGATTTGGGCAGGTGAAGCTCATTGCCCTCATCGTCGATGAGCAGCACCTCGCGCTTCCACATCTGGTAGACCTCGGCACTGATGACCTGTCCCACGCGGTCTTTGTACTTGTTGTAGAGCGAGTCGTGCTCCAACTCAAGAATCTTGGAGGCCAGTGTCTG
Organism: Bacteroidaceae bacterium; assembly: GCA_963588695.1. Classification (GTDB taxonomy): domain Bacteria; phylum Bacteroidota; class Bacteroidia; order Bacteroidales; family Bacteroidaceae; genus Prevotella. The sequence continues at coordinate 17,744 of CAVAIX010000006.1, forward strand.
GCGGAGATTGAGAATAGCACGACGGCCGAATTTCTCGAAGCGTACCTCTTCACTCACCTCTTCACCCACCTCATAGTCGGGTTCGATCTTCTGAGCTTCGGTCAGTGAGATTTCCTTGTTCTCATCCTGCACCTCACCATCGGCCACCACGATGCGGTTGCGGTGGATCTCGAGGTCTCCCTTGTCGGGGTTGACAATAACATCGAAATTCTCATCGCTGCCGAACTGCTTGGCCAGCACGTTGCGGAGACTTTCTTCCAGCACGCTGACGAGGGTGGTACGGTCAATGTTCTTGGTCTCTTTGAATTCCTGAAAGGTCTCAATCATCGATGGACCTTTGACATCTTTTCTTGTTGCCATTTATATTTTATTTTTGTTTGTTTACTTCTTGTATCCGCGTGGCAGGGGTTACTTGAACGAGAGAAGATACTTGGTGTATTTCACCTCATCCATATTGAAGGCTTTCTCCACATCCACCAAGACGGGGCGTTTCTTTCCCTCCTGCTTCTGTTTCTCCCGAACAGTGACGACAAACGATTTTCCGTCGTCGGCCACGGACTGGAGCACGCCTTGGTATTTCTTACCGTCAGCAGTCAGCACCTCCACTTCCTTGCCAATGTGATTGATATACTGCCGCACAACCTTGAAGGGCTGGCCGATGCCTGCGGAGCCGACCTCCAGTTCGTACTCCCCCAACTCCTCTCCGAGCTGTTCCTGCAAGAAGCGGCTCAACGCCGCACAATCCTCAATCCATACGCCATCGGCGTGGTCGATTTCAATCACGATGCGGCCGTCGGGCGTCATGTCCGCGTCCACGAGGAAATAGTCGTTTTGGCTCAGCCATTCTTCTACTGCGGCCTTTACTGTGTCTTTACTGATCATACACCTTTTATTGGTATTAAAACAAGAATGAGAGACTCTTGCGAGTCTCCCATTCCTCTGAACGGGTGCAAAGATACGACATTTCCGTCAATCCTGCAAGTATTTCGGGGTTTATTTCTTGTTCCCCGTGTTTTTCGGTGATAAAAGTCGCTCGTATTCTCCAAGGGTGCCGAGTATCTGTTCGGCCTTCTGAAGGGTCTTGTCGTCCCGAAGCATGAACTGTACCTGACCTTGCTGGAAATAGTAGGCCGACACGATGTCCAACTCCATCTGCCGTTGTATCTCGCTGCGATGACGTTTCAGTTCCAGTCCTATGTCATGGTGATCAAGCTTGGCCTTCAAGGCATCGAACTCGGCCTTAGCCTCATCATAGTAACCTTCGAACTGTGCTGTCTTCACGAGGTCTTCAAACTGCTTCTTACTCATCTGGTCGTAGGTGAACCCGGCCTTCAGCACGCGCTGCGTGAAATCGGCATAGTCGGCGTCTGTCAACTGGAATTCCGTGGGCGGAGCGATGGTGGGATGACTGGCGATGTAGTCTGTCACATAATCGAACATCACCTCAGTAGAGTCAATGCGGTCGAGGTAGAGCAGGATGTTCGGCATGGTGTCGGGCTTCACCTCCACGTCGGGACTGATGCCACCCCCGTCGCGCACCTCACGGCCACCTACGGTGTGGAAGACGCGGGTGAGTGAGTCGGGCACGTGTTCTTTATAACCTCCCCCAGTGCCGTTGCGTCTATAGTTGATGGCCTGGATGCAGCGTCCGCTGGGAATGTAGTATTTAGAGGTGGTCAATTTGAGATTGCCATTGTAAGGCAGATCCACATTGGGAATCTGCACCAGTCCCTTGCCATACGTGCGCGTACCTACTATCACTCCACGGTCAAGGTCTTGAAGGGAACCGCTTACAATCTCGCTGGCCGATGCCGTTTCGTCGCTCACCAGTACGATGATGGGCATCAGGGTGTCGATGGGTTCAAAGCGAGTCTTATAGTCGGAATTGGCGCGGCGCAGCTTGCCTTTGGTCTCCACCAAGGTCAGCCCCTTCGGCAACCACATATTGGCAATGTCTACGCACTCCGAGACGGAGCCGCCACCGTTGCCACGCAGGTCAAGGATGAGTTTCTTCGCCCCACGCTGCTTCAGGTCGAGATAGGCCAGGCGCATAGGTTTGGCAGGCTCACCCGAGAAGGTGCTCAGACAGATGTAACCCACACTGTCGGGACGCATACCATACCAAGTGATTTCTGGGGTCTTGATGCTCTGTCGAGTAATCTTGAAATTCATCGTCTTGCCCGTCGACGGACGCTTGATCTTCAACAGAAAGGTACTGCCAGCATCACCGCGCAGGTGTTCGCTGACATAGTTCACCGTCTTATCTGTCATCAGCGAGTCGTCAATCTGCAGGATGATGTCGCCCTTGCGCAGTCCCGCCTTAGCAGCAGGCATACCTTCGTAAGGCTCATCGATGACCACCTGCTTCAGTCGCTGGTGGTAGCGCACAATGGCTCCGATACCCGCATACTTGCCCGTCATCAGCATCTTGAGGTCTTTCTGTTTACTCTCGGGATAGTATTCCGTATAGGGGTCAAGCGACCGAAGCATGGCGTTGATGCCGTAGCCAATCACGCTGTTGGCATCGAGCGTGTCTACGTACATCAAGTCGAGCGTCCTGTAGATGGCGTTGAAAATCTCAATGTTTTTAGCCACATCAAGATTGTGGTTCTGAGCTTCCTGTGCCCCAGTCTTTACGGGCATGAAAGCCAGCAAGCAGGCGAAAGCCGCCGTGCGGCACAGCCGGCAGATGGTGTATTTTTTCATGGGATGTTGTTGTTTCTGACCGTTTCTTGTACTTCTACGGTGCAAAATTATAGAAAAATAACCGAAAAACGATTTTTTTTGCGGAAAAGTTTGTGTGTTTCGGAAAAACGTGTTACCTTTGCACCCGCAAACCCGCTTCAGTAGCTCAGTTGGTTAGAGCACCTGACTGTTAATCAGGGGGTCGTTGGTTCAAGCCCATCCTGAAGCGCCAACACAAAAGACTAAGAAAAAGAGAGTTAAACAAAGTTTAGCTCTCTTTTTTGTTACTAAGCCGCGAACTTGCGGGTCACGTCATTTCTTCTTCGGACGGCGGCGTGCCCAGCCTTCCTCGCTGAAGTCGGGTTCTGCTCCACGCAGGCGCATCGCATCTGGATTTAGCAGTGAACGCCAGTCGTTCTGTTCTTCGTGTCTGCGATGTGGCGCACGATTGACGCGTCCGTCGTTGCGCGACTGACGTGCCGAAGGCTCTGCCACACGGCGACGATTGTCGCGTCCGGTGTCATCGGCATCGTTACAACGCACCTCACGACGCTTATAGCGTTGTCCGTTGACGGCCTGCATGACACGCTCGGCATCTTTTTCCGATACCTCCACATACGAGAACTTGCTCAGCAGGTCGATGTGTCCCACCTGCACGTGCCCTGGCACATATTTGTTGATGAACTGCATCACCTCACTGGGATAGAAACCGTCGGTCTTACCGAGGTTGATGAACAGGCGACGGTAGCCCGTTTCCACCTTGCGCGCACCACCTTGACGGTTGCGGCGATTGCTGTCGCCCTTCCCTCGGTTCTCTCCTTTTTCCCGTGCCGCCTTGCTCCGGCTGTCGGGCTTGATGATTTCAGGCGCGTTCTTATAGTAGTCAAGGAATTTTCCGAAGGTCACCGTCACCATCTTTTTGATGATGTCCTCCTTATCGATATAGTCGAACTGGCGGTTGATTTCCACCATATAGGGGGCTATCTGTTCCTCGTCCACATCGGTCTTCATGATGTCATCCATGGTCTTGAAGAGCTGTTTCTTGCAGATTTCCTCGGGTGAAGGCAAGGTGCCGTCAACAAAGTCCTTGCCAATCTGCTTCTCAATCTGCCGCACCTTGAATTTCTCCTTGGTATGGATGATGGAGATGGAAGTGCCCTTCTTACCGGCACGCCCAGTGCGACCACTACGATGGGTGTAGCTCTCGATGTCGTCGGGCAGTCCGTAGTTGATGACGTGGGTGAGGTCGTCCACGTCGAGTCCTCGTGCCGCCACGTCGGTGGCCACCAGGAACTGCACCGTGTGCTGGCGGAACTTCTGCATCGTCAGGTCGCGCTGCTGCTGACTCAAGTCACCGTGCAGGGCTTCAGCATTATAGCCATCCTTAATGAGTTTGTCGGCAATCTCCTGCGTCTCCACCTTGGTGCGGCAGAAGATGATGGCAAAGATATGGGGATAGTAGTCCACTACACGTTTTAGGGCGAGGTACTTGTCGCGGGCATTGACCAAATAGTAGATATGGTTCACGTGCTCCGCTCCTTCGTTGCGAGAACCTACCACGATTTCCTTGTGGTCATGCAGGTAGTTGAGCGCGATCTTCTCGATTTCCTTACTCATCGTAGCAGAGAAGAGTAGCGTGTTTCGGTCGGAGGGCACACGCTCGAAGATGGCATTGATGCTCTCGGAGAATCCCATGTTAAGCATCTCGTCCGCCTCGTCCAACACTACGTTGTTCACGCGGTCGAGCTGGGCCACACCACGGTTGATGAGGTCGAGCAAACGTCCTGGTGTCGCCACGATAATCTGTACACCGTGCTTCAGGGTGCGGATCTGTGAACCGATGTCCGTTCCACCATACACCGCAGCGATGTGCATGCCTGAGATGTATTTGCCGAAGCTGTTTAGGTCATCGGCAATCTGTAGGCAGAGTTCGCGAGTGGGACTGAGGATGATGGCCTGCGTGTCTTTGCAGGAGGCATCGGTCTTCTGGAGCAAGGGCAGCCCATAAGCGGCTGTCTTACCCGTTCCAGTCTGTGCCAATGCTATGACATCGTTTTTATTACCAAGCAAATAGGGGATTACTTCTTCCTGTACAGGCATGGGGTGTTCGAACCCCAATTCGTCAATGGCGCGGCGAATCTCTTCGCAGACACCCAGTTCTTCAAACGTCTTCAATGTGCGTGTAACTTAAATTCGCGTGCAAAGTTACAACTATTTCTTGGAAATACACTAACTTTGCACCTCGAAATGAACAACTATCAAACATTTACACTCGCCAATGGTCTGCGAGTGATTCTCCTGCCGTCCACTTCGCCCGTGGTCTATTGTGGTTTCGGAGTGCGTGCAGGTTCCTGTCAGGAGGACAGTGGCCGAGAGGGCGTGGCCCACTTCTGCGAACACGTCACCTTCAAGGGCACTGCGCGGCGCTCGGCGTTACAGATCCTGAACACCTTAGAGCGCGTAGGCGGCGATCTCAATGCCTTCACTAACAAGGAAGACACGATGTTCTATGCCGCCATCCTGCGCGACCACCTGCCCAAGGCTGTCGACCTGCTGTGTGACATCGTGTTCCACAGCACTTTTCCCGAGACTGAAGTGCAGCGCGAACTGGATGTCATCTGCGATGAAATCGAGAGTTATAACGATTCACCTGCCGAACTAATCTACGACGACTACGAGAACCTGCTATTCCAGGGGCACCCGTTGGGGCATAATATCTTAGGCGACCGCAAGGTGGTGGCTCGTTTCACAGCCGAAGACGCACGTGCGTTCACCCAGAAATACTACCGCCCAGACCATGCTGTCTTCTTTGCCTATGGCGATGTGGATTTCCAGAAACTCATCTGCCTGTTGGAACGGCATTGTGACAGCAGCGAAACTGTCGTTGGATATAGCGGTAAAAACGCCATTCCATCGGAATCGGCCACTCCTGCAACGGCATACGAAGACCCCGACGAGCAGATGCACGTCGTGCAGCGGAACACTCACCAGGCTCACGTCATGTTAGGATGCCGCACCTTCCGTTTCGACGACAAGCGACGCCTGCCCCTTTACCTGCTTAACAACCTGTTGGGCGGGCCCGGCATGAATGCGCGTTTCAACCTGTCGTTGCGCGAGCGCAACGGACTGGTCTACACCGTGGAGAGCAGTATGGCAAACTACCGCGACACGGGGGTATGGTCGGTCTATTTCGGTTGCGACCACCATGACGTGAAACGCTGTCTGCAACTGGTCCACCGCGAGTTAGACCGCCTGTTGCAGGCTCCGCTGAGTCCTCGTCAACTGCAGGATGCCAAACAGCAACTGAAGGGACAGATTGTCATCGCGTGCGACAACCGTGAGCAATACGCCCTGGACTTTGCGAAGTCCTTCCTACACTATGGCAAAGAACGCGACATCAACCTGCTACTCCAGCAGATTGATGCCCTTACGGCCGACGTGCTCCTCGACGTGGCACAGTCGGTGTTTGTCCCCGAGCGACTGCAGACGCTCGTCTATGAATAAGCCGATCTATTCGTTGATGACCTTTTGGATGGTGCCGTCGGCGTTGTAGTAGAGGCGTTGCACCTTCAACGAGCGCAGCCAGGTCTTGTCGTTGCTGGGCACGCAGTCGTGGTAGAAGAGATACCACTGTCCCTGGTATTCCGCGATGGAATGGTGGCTGGTCCAGCCCACCACGGGGTCGAGAATCACACCTTGATAGGTGAACGGTCCGTAGGGGTTATCACCGATGCCATAACAGAGGAAATGGCTGTCACCAGTGGAATAGGAGAAATAGTACTTACCATTGTACTTGTGCATCCACGAGGCTTCAAAGAAGCGGTGGGGATTGTCGGCAGTCAAGGGGGTTCCGTCTTTGTCTACCACAAGGACAGGACGCGGCGCTTCGGCAAACTGCTTCACGTCGTCACTCATACGAGCCACACGACTGGGCAGGGCAGGTGTACCCGGATGCAGGACGAGGGCTGTTGCCTTGTCTGGTGCAGGTCCCATCACGACACCCTGTTCGCCGGGAACAGGGGTCACGCCATGGTCGCTGTACCACTGGAGCTGTCCACCCCACAGCCCACCGAAGTAGCAGTAGATCTGTCCGTCGTCGTCCTTAAACACCGAAGGGTCTATGCTGTACGAGGCACGTATGGGTTGCGGTTCGGCAACAAACGGACCTTCGGGGCGGTCGGCCACTGCCACACCCAAGTGGAACACGCCGTTATAGTCTTTGGCGGAGAAGATCATATAGTATTTCCCATCCTTCTCCACAACATCGTTGTCCCACATCTGTTTCTCAGCCCATGCCACGTGCTCCACGTCGAGCACAACACCATGGTCGGTGGCGGCATCGTTCTCCACGTCGTCAAACGACAACACGTGGTAGTCCTTCATCTGAAAGTGGCCACCGTCGTCGTCGAAGGCCGCACCGCTCTCGCGGTCGTGTGAGGGATAGATGTAGAGTTTGCCGTTGAACACATTGGCCGAGGGGTCGGCCATATAGTCTTTCGGGAAGAGGTAACGCGGTAGTTTTGCCATAATAGTCTATTGTTTTATGTCGGTTAAATGGGTCACATTGATAATGGCCTGTACCTCAGGCTTGGGTTGACTGTTGCGGTCAAAGAGGGTGGCATAGTCGGTGCGTCCCTTGATGGGGAAGTCGTTGCGCCACGAGCAGGCATCGTTCAGACACCAGAAGTTGACCCTTAGGATGTCGTCGCGGTGGCGTGTCAGCATCTGGAAGAAACGCGTCCAGAAGTCCAGCACTTCCTGTTTCTTCTCTGCCGTGAGACCGTCTTTATAGGGATCCATCGCTGGACGGTAGGCAAAGCGGTCACTGACATTGGCACCTGCGAAACCATAGGGGTTGGGCAGCACCGACAGGTCAACCTCCGAGAAGAAGGTCTTCACGCCCAAGGCGCGGATGGTCTGGATGGAATGTTCGTATTCCTCCACATAGTTATTACCTTCCAACACCATGTGTCCCTGCATACCGATGGCCGTGACGGGGAGTCCCTGACGGATGAGTGGTGCGAAGAAGCGCGCCACGCCCTCCACCTTGGATGCCTTGTTCATCGAGTAGTCGTTATAGTAGAGTTCTGCGTTAGGGTCTGCCTCGTGGGCATACTGGAAGGCCAGTGGGATATAGTCCTCGCCGAGGATCTGGTAGAACAGGCTCTTGCGGAAAGTGCCATCGTCTTCAAACGCTTCGTTCACCACGTCCCAGGCCTGCACCCTTCCTTTGAAGTGGTTGACGATGGTATAGATGTGTTCGCGCATCCGCTTCTTCAACACCTCGGGCGACACCAGTTTTCCTTGCTCGTCGTAGTGAAACCAGGGGGCACACTGCGAATGCCAGATGAGGCAGTGTCCCAGCACCTTCAGTCCGGCAGCTCGTGCCTTGTCCACGAACTGGTCGGCGAGGGTGAAGTCGTAGACTCCTTCCTTCGGGTGGATGACTTCGCATTTCATGCAGTTCTCCGCCACCACGTAGTTGAAGTGGCGGACGATGATGTCCCAGTCCTTCGTCTGGTCGTTGGGTGTTGTCGCCACGAAATTCTGCCGCGCCACCATACTCTGGGCATCAGCTTTCACCTGCCATTGGTTGACACTCACGCCCATGTCCCAATAGTCGCGGTACGCGTCTCTGAGGGTGGGCTGTTGCGCGAAAGCGGCATGAGCCGTCAGTGCGGCACCTGCCAGGATAAACATGCTAAGTTGTTTCATTTCCGATGTAATTTTGTTCACGCTGCAAAATTACGCATTTCCTGGCAGACGGGCTTGCGCTGGTGTAACACATTACCGCATCGCACGTTCCATTTTCGGAGAAATCGCGGGAAAGAACCGTTTTTCCCCTTCGTTTTCTGCGACGGAGCGGTTGTTACCAGTTGTCGGTGCGGAACGGGAACAGCGGTAGTCCACCTGCATTGGCGAGGTTGCCCAACTGGAAGTTTCGGAAGCAGTAGCGCACGGCCACGGGCTCTTTCACCTCTGGACTGGACACGACGATGCTCTCGTTCCAGGGGCCGGGCGCGTCTATCCAGGCATGGCGTGCCGTGGCTTTATGGAACACGCGGTCTTTGCCAGCCACCTCGAAGCCTTCGATGCCCTCGAAGCGGTTGTAACCGCCGAACTCGTTGTCGAAGTGCAGCAGCACCTTGTCACCGTCTATCTTCATCTCCTTGAACGTCATGCTCTCGCAGATAAGCGACTTCATGCCGTAGGTTTTGTTCAGTGCCAATAGTGCTAACCGTTCACCCACCTGCCGCTTCTGTGCTGGGTGGATCTGATCTACCTCGTAGGGATAGACTAAGTCTTCGGTACATACAATGCCACTGTTGGGGATGACTTTGGCGGCATTAAACTGTTGTTCACGCAAGCGCGGACCAGCATCACCGTTCACGTCACCATTGCGATAGGGTGCTATCTGCACGAAGTAGAAGGGAATATCGCCCTCTCGGAAGTCGCGCCGCCACTGTGCCACGAGGTCGGCTAACCGCTGGGTGTATTGCCCGTCGGGGTCGCCCACATTGGAGCAACCTTGATAGAAGAGGATGCCGCGGACGGTACTGTTGAGAATCGGGTGGAAGGTGCCGTTGCCCCACAGCAATGGATAGTGGAAGTCCCATCTGAAGTTCTTGGTCATGTGGGTTGAGTCCAGGTCTTCCTTGGTGTTCTGTGTCAAGTAGTCGCGGTCGAGCCAGCTCTCCACGCGACTGCCGCCCTTGTTGGCCATGATGAGTCCCACGGGTACGTCGAGTGCTTTATTGACGGTCTTGGCAAAGAAATAACCAGTGGCTGAGGCGTCGCCCACCTGTTCTGCGTTGGCCTCCTGCCACTGACAGTCGGCATCGTCAAGGGGACGACTACTCATGATGCTGGGCACCTTGACAAAATGGATGCCACGATGGCGGTTGGCCTCCAGCACCACCTCGTTGTAGCCTTCCACGGGACAGTTGCCAAAGCCCTTGATGGGCATTTCCATGTTCGACTGTCCTGCGCAGACCCATACCTCACCGGCTAACACGTTGTTGATGGTCACCACGCCGTCGCCATCGTCGAAATAGAGGCTCTGCGGTGTATAGCTGGCCTTGGGCGACTTCACAGTCAGCAACCATTTGCCATCCTTACCTGCCACGGCTTCGCTAATCTCGTTGCCCCACGAGGTGGTGACCTTCACCTTGCTCTTGGGTTTCGCCCAACCCCAGAGGCGCACGTCAGTCTGTTGCTGGATGATCATATTGTCGCCCACTAAGTGCGACAGCCTTACTTTCGCTTGTGTTCCAAGGGTCAGGGCGGCGAGTGCTGCGAATGTCAGAATTCGTTTGTTCATCATGATAGTTGTAGGTTTAAGTTAGGTAGATTTTTATGGACCAGGGCATTACAGCAGCGACTTGATATCGGCCTCGATGTCGCGAACCTGTTGACTGCGCTTGCGCAGGGTGTTGGTGCGGTCGATGAGGAAATAGTCGGGCACGCTCTGCACGTTATACAGCAGGAGCGACTGCGAGCTGAGTCCCTGTCCGTCGCGTACGCTGATCCATGGCAAGGCCGCTGTCTGCTGCTTCCAGAAGTGCTCGTCGGCGTCAAGCGAGACCTGATAGATCTCGAATCCCTGTGCGTGGTATTTGTTGTATAGCTCGCGCAACAGGAGGATGCGCTTGGGCGAGTCGTTGGTGCCGAACACGTGGAAGTCGAGCATCACCACCTTACCCTTGAGGTCGCTCAGTCGGCGCACAGTGCCGTGGTTGTCGGTCAGTGCGAGGTCTATCAATCCCGTTGTCGACACCTTGTCGGCATCGATGGTCTTGGCGCGTTCTGCCTCGTTGATGCGCACGTTCTTCAACCCCTCGATGGCGATGTTATGGAGGTTGGTGCCGCGCTCAGCACCGGGGTAGTAGGTATCCCAACTGGTGGCCACGGCGGCAAACATCTTGATGTCGTCCTTGCTGCTGCGCGGATTGAACAGCAGCGTGTTGCCCAAGGTCTGGAACAGGGCGAAATAGGCGTAGGGGCGATAGGGCTCCTTGAGGATGTAGTCCATCTTCACCTCCTGCTTATAAGCCTCGACGACGCGCAGGATGCTGTCGTTGCTCTGGTAAATAGTCAGCGCTGGGTTTTGCGCGATGGCAGCGACACGCTGCTGCAGCTCCATCTGTTTGAGGGCGAGTTCCTTGATCTTCTGGCAGTTATCCGACCCAGAGATTTCATACTGTGCTGCCATCTGCGGATACTGCGTCTTGACGGTCACAGTCTCGGTAGAGTCGATACTGACGTTGATGATCTGATCGGCAATGCGGAGACGATAGAACTCGGGGGCTTCATTTCGTGCTCCAGCAAAGCGGAAAGTCCCCGACTCGTCCAGTTTCACGGAGTCCACCACACTGATTTCCTCAATGCCCACGTTTTCAAAATAGAGCACAGAGTCCTTGGCATTGGCCACCGTTCCCTCCACATGGAATTTCTGCTCACCACAGGCGGCCAGTGCCAGCACAGCCACGCCCATTGTTGTATACTTTTTCACTTTCATAGCTATCGTTTTTCGGTTTCCTGTGCAAAGGTA
>CAVAIX010000007.1:0-26547 GCA_963588695.1 Bacteroidaceae bacterium
GGCAGGTTGATGAGACGGAACTCCTTGCCTTTTGGTGTCTTCACACTATCTACGGAATAGGGTTTGGACCAGATGCGGATGGCGATGTCAACGTCGGAATGGTCCATGAAAGACAGGAGGGAACGGAGATGGGCGTTTGTGCCACTCTTCACCTCTATGGGGTAGAGTTTGGAGTCGTGGACAAATACAAAGTCTACCTCTGCGCCGTTGTTGGCTCTTGCCCAAAACGAGCGATGCTGACCTACACGGTCTTCCATCGTCAACAACTCTTGTGCCGTGATCTGCTCGGCGATGTGGCCTCGCCAGCGATCCACCATCTCTGTGGAACCTATGATTTCCCTTCGGATGCCCGCTTGGTAATTCACCAGTCCAGTGTCGAACCAGATAAGCTTAGGCATCCGCTTGGTTTCGGGGATGATGGGCATTTGGGTGGAAGACATGGGATAAACCAGCTCCAAGAGCATGGCTTTCTCCAACAATCTGAAGGCTTCGCCCACTTCTCTCGACTTATAGCCAGAGTTGGCAAAGTTACCAAGGGTAATCGTCTCTCCCGAAAATGCCCAACCATAGGAAAGGATAAATCGTACCACGTCTGTCAACTTGCTGCCTCTGACGTATTTCTCGGAATCGTCCTTATAGGCTTGTACCAAGGTCTCGTAAATGTCTTCGATGGCTACGATGTCTTGGGTATCTGCATACTGCTGTACAGCTTCTGGCATTCCTCCGACGATGGTATATTGATTGAACAAGTGCATCAGTTGCTCATGGAAGGCAGCGATGTATTCTGTCTTTTGCGATAGGACGGCAAGGAGGTTGTTCTTGCCAAGGGCACCAAGGAACTCATAGAAGGAACAGGGACGCAAGGCCAGATATTGTACGCGCCCTACTGGAAAGCTGACTTTTACATCCACGAGGTTCTCCAACAGACTACCTGCCGCAATGATGTACAGGTCGGGGCGCAGCTCATAGAAGTATCTTAACAGGGCAATGGTCTTGGGCGAGTTCTGTATCTCGTCGATGAAGATGAGCGTTGTGCCTTTTTGCTGAGGTTTACCCAAACTGGCAAACAGCATATTTACCAAGTCGTCCAATGGTATCTCCATTTCGAACAACTTGACGTTTTCGTTTCTTTCCAAGTTGAAGTAAAGGTAGTTGTCGAAAAAGGTGCCAAACTCGTTGACAACAGTGGTTTTACCTACTTGTCTGGCTCCTCTTAGGATGAGTGGTTTGTGCCTTTCATCCTGTTTCCAAGCCTCTAATTTGCTGATGATATTACGCCTAAACATATCGCATTGTTTCAAATCATGGGCAAAGATACGACTTTTTTGTTGCAAATCACGGGCAAGTGTAGTTAAATTTTGTTGCAAATCATGGGCAAAGTGGAAAACGCCTTAAAGGAGAATATCCAAACATTTGGGGAATCTTCTGGTTTTTGGCCAAAAACATTTGGGGATTCTGGATAAAAAGCGTAATTTTGCAGCAGTAAACCTTGGAATGGTGTATAAACAGCCCTTTCTTTCACCTTGGAATGGTGTATAATTGGGCTTTACCGAATCCTTGGAATGGTGTATAATCAACGAAACAGAATAGTCCATGCGTAGAAAGATTTATCAAGACATGCTCTTGTGGAAAGAAAAGAGAAGTCAGAAGGAAGCCCTTCTGATTGACGGTGCAAGACGAGTGGGTAAAAGTTGGATCGTAGAGGAATTTGCCAAGAACGAATATTTGTCATACATACTGATAGATTTCACCAATACAACCCAGACCATCCGCGGTCTGTTTACAGACTACGCAGGTCAACCCGACGCATTCTTCATGCATCTGATGTTGGAAACAGGTGTCAAATTGCATGAACGGAAATCTCTCATCATTTTCGATGAGATACAGAAATTTCCCATAGCCCGTGAGGCCATCAAGTATCTTGTGAAAGACGGACGTTACGACTATATAGAGACGGGTTCGCTAATGAGCATCAATGCCAATGTGAAAAGCATTAACATACCGAGCGAAGAGCACAGGATAGACATGTATCCGATGAATCTAGAGGAATTTCTCTGGGCTTTGGGTGACGACATGATGATGGATTATGTAAAGGACTGCTTTGTCAGACGTAAGCCGTTGGGGCAGTCGCTACATCGTAAAATGATGGAATATCTGCGACTGTACATGATAGTTGGAGGTATGCCGCAAGCGGTGCAGGACTGGATTGACACCAAAGATTTCGATGAGGTAGACAGGACGAAACGTAACATCCTCTCTCTGTATCGCAGTGACATCAGCAAATATGCCAGCAATCAGGAGGCAAGGGTTACTAGAATATTTGACACCATCCCCTCGCAGCTCCAGAAGCATGAGAAGAAATTCCGGCTCGCTGCACTGGGCAAGGGTACGAGAGGAAGAAGTGTGGAGACCGCTTTCTTTTGGCTGGATGAATCGCGTGTTGTCAATACCTGTTTTGCTACAACGGAGCCTATGGTAGGACTGGAAATGCGCACCGACGAATGTTCGCGGAAGCTCTATATGGCAGATACTGGGCTGTTGATTTCCCATGCCTTCACAGAGGCTAAAATTCGAGCAGACGAACTCTATAGAAAACTCATGCACGACAAGTTGGAACTCAACAAGGGAATGTTGGTGGAAAATGTCGTGGCTCAGATGCTGCGTGCAGCGGGACATAAGTTGTACTTTTTTTCTTCATACAGCAAGACCGATGCCAACAAACGTATGGAGATAGATTTCCTGGTGTCAAAGGCGATTATCAGCAATCGTCACAACATACACCCGATAGAGGTTAAATCCACTACTCGTTATACCCTAACCTCATTGGAACGGTTCACCAAGAAATATTCTTCGGCAGTGGCGGAGCCGATAGTTCTTCATGCGGCAGATATCAAAGTGGAAAACGGCATTGTCTATTTACCTTTGTATATGGCAGGATTGCTTTAACGTTCCGAGGGGAAATGAACAATCGGCAGCACGGAACGCACTGAGAAGGAGATTCAGGTGGAGCGCGCCATCTTGTTGCCTTGAAAAAATGATCAGACTCAATCGTTCAATCGATCCAGATCGATTAATCACTTGATCCAGATCGATTGATCGTTTGATCTGGATCGATTGATCGTTTGAGCCTGGTCAAGAAATTAACCCCTCAGTTTACTTCGTTTTAATCCTGCTTTTTAGGGGTGAAAAGCAGGCTTTAGTAAGCCTGCTCGTGAACGCCCTTGACGGCACGCCCACTGGGGTCGTTAAGATGTTGGAAGGAACTATCCCAAGCCAGTGCCTCGGCGGTGCTGCACGCCACGCTGGGCACGCTGGGCACACTGCGTGCGGCACTCTCCGAAGGGAAGTGTTCGGCAAAGATGCTACGATAGTAGTATTCCTCCTTGTTCTGTGGTGTGTTGATGGGGAAACGCTCAGCAGCGTGCGCCATCTGTTCGTCGCTGACAGCGGCAGCGGTGACCGCCTTCAATGTGTCAATCCACGAGTAGCCGACACCATCGGAGAACTGCTCCTTCTGTCGCCAGGCCACAGCCTCGGGCAGCATGTTCGCAAACGCCTCGCGCACGATTTTCTTCTCCATCGTAGCGCCCGGACAGAGCTTAGCCTCAGGGTTGGTGCGCATGGCAATGTCGAGAAACTCCTTGTCAAGGAAGGGCACGCGCCCCTCCACGCCCCACGCCGAGAGACTCTTGTTGGCACGGAGACAGTCGTAGAGATAGAGTTTGGAGAGCTTGCGCACGGTCTCCTCGTGGAAGGCCCGCGCGTCAGGCGCCTTATGGAAATAGAGGTAGCCACCGAAAATCTCGTCCGCACCCTCACCAGAGAGCACCATCTTGATGCCCATCGACTTGATGACGCGCGCCAACAGATACATCGGCGTGGAGGCGCGCACCGTGGTGACATCGTAAGTCTCAATGAAGTATATCACGTCGCGAATGGCATCAAGTCCCTCCTGCACGGTATAGTTGATCTCATGGTGTACCGTGCCGATATAGTCTGCCACCATACGCGCCTTGTCCAGGTCGGGCGCACCCTTGAGTCCCACGGCAAAGCTGTGGAGGCGCGGCCAGTAGGCCTTGGTCTTACTGCCGTCCTCGATGCGCATGGCCGCATATTTCGAGGCCACGGCAGAGATGATGCTACTGTCGAGACCACCACTGAGCAGCACACCGTAGGGCACATCGCTCATCAGCTGGCGGCGCACAGCAGCCTCCAGTCCGTCACGGATGGCAGCAACGCTGGCAGGATTGTCCTTCACCGCCTCGTAGTCCATCCAGTCGCGGTGATAGTAGCGGTGCATCTTTCCTTCGCGACTCCAGAAATAATGCCCCGGAAGGAACGGCTCATAGCGGTCACACTGCCCCTCAAGGGCTTTGAGTTCCGAGGCCACATAGACCCGGCCTGCGGCATCATAGCCTATATAAAGAGGTATGACCCCAATCGGGTCACGCGCGATGAGGAACTCGTCACGCTCCTCGTCGTAGAGGGCGAAGGCAAAGATGCCGTTCAGCTCCTCCAGGAAATCGATGCCCCGGTCGCGGTAGAGCGCGAGGATGACCTCACAGTCGGAACCCGTTTGGAAATCATAACGTCCCTTGTACTGCTGACGAAGCTCCTGATGGTTGTATATCTCACCGTTGACAGCCAACACCTGATGTTTGTCGGGACTATACAACGGTTGCTGACCCGACTCTGGGTCGACGATAGACAGACGTTCGTGGGCCAAAACGGCGTGGCCTCCACAATAGATGCCACTCCAGTCTGGTCCACGATGCCGTATTTTCTGACTCATCCGCAGGGCCTTCTCACGGACGGCCTGCGTCTGTTCTTCCACGTGGAAGATAGCTACTATTCCACACATAGTGTATTCTTTTCTTAGTGTTGTCTTGTGTTTGCGTTTTAGTTAGGGTAGGAGAGAGGCCGGATTGGCCTGCAAGCCCGTTAGGGCTGCAGGGTAAATCCGAACACGAAATAAGCCTTCTGGCTGCACGGGTTGGCCACAACCTGTCCGAAGACGGGCAGTTTGAAGTGGTCCGTCACCTGAATGTCCTTAGTGGCTTTCAGCGACAGGTTCGTCACGGCGAAGCCCGTAGTCTCGTAGGTCGTGGTGGCGTGGGGCACAGCGGCAACCGTTGCCGTCCAGTCTACGCCACCTAACTTGAACGGGGCGTTCAACTCCAAGTAGGAGGAGTAGGCACGCTCACCATCCTTGTTCAAGCCATCGTTGCCAGCAAAGACCGTGTACCACGTAGCCGAGAATATGCCGAAGTCATAGCCGAGGAAACCCTCATAGACATGGGCTGTGCCATGCGCGTTGTAGTAGAAATAGCGCGGGTCGGCTGTGCTGTTGAACCAAAGGTCGGTGACACCGACAGTGAACTTCTCCTTGCTGTAGCTAAGCGTCAGGTCAAATTCCTGTGTGTCAGTCTTGTCGAGACCCACATTACCCCAAGCCGAGAGGCTCAGTCCCTTGTAGGCCACACCTAATGTAGGCTGTACACTGATGTTACCGCAGTCTATACCACGCCAAATGTAGCGGTTCACAACATCGGCAGATACGGTGGTTTCCACCTCGTCCTGTGCGTGAACGGTGGGGGCTGCACAGAGCAGTCCCACCGTCAGAAGTATGATATTCATCTTTTTCATTTCAATCAATTTTTTTAGTTACTTTATTCTTTTATTATGCGTTGTAGCAAGCCTCACCATGCTCGTAGATGTCGAGACCTTCATCCTCAACACGTGCGCTGACACGCAGACCATGGATTTTCTTGATAGAGAAGAACAGGATTGTACCCGTAACGGCAGCCCAGAGGTCGATCATCAGTATGCCGAAAGCCTCTGCACCGAGGAAGCCCCAGCCATGACCATAGAACAGGCCTTCGCTGACAGAGAACAGACCCGTCATCAAGGTTCCGAGAATACCGCACACACCGTGAACGGAAGAAGCACCGACGGGGTCGTCAATATGGAGCTTGTGGTCGATGAACTCAATGGCGTAAACCAGCACGATACCGCAAACCAGACCGATGATGATAGCACCCCATGGGTCAACAGCATCGCAACCAGCTGTTATACCTACCAGACCAGCCAGAACACCGTTCAGGGTCAGTGAGAACGAAGGTTTGCCATACTTGAACCAAGTGACGAACATCGTGGCAATACCACCGCATACTGCAGCAAGGTTGGTGGTGAGGAACACGTGGGAGATAGCCACACGGTTCACTTCGCCCGATGCAGCAAGCTGAGAACCGGGGTTGAATCCGAACCAGCCCATCCAGAGGATGAACACGCCGAGAGCAGCCAAGGTGAGCGAGTGACCAGGAATAGCGCGGCTCTTGCCGTTCTTGTCGTACTTGCCACGACGGGGACCGAGGGCAATAGCACCGATGAGAGCCAGGACACCACCTACGCTATGTACAATGGCAGAACCTGCGAAGTCGTGGAACACAGCACCAAACGTAGTCATCATGAAGCTGTCAGCTGCATCGTTGCACAGCCAGCCGCCGCCCCATGTCCAGTGACCTTCCACCGGATAGATGAGGAGGGAGATGAAGAAACTGTATACGATATACATCGAGAACTTGGTGCGCTCAGCCATGGCACCACTCACGATGGTGGCAGACGTGGCACAGAACACAGTCTCGAACATCAAGAAGCCCTCTACGGGCAGGTCACCCTTATAGAACGAAAGGTCGCCCCAGTTCGGTGCACCGATGAAACCAGCTCCGTCAGAGCCGAACATAAAGCCGAAGCCCACGAAAAAGAACAGAATCGAGCCAAGCATGAAATCGACAAAGTTCTTGAACAGGATGTTTGCCGTATTCTTACCACGGGTGAAACCAGCCTCACACAATGCAAAACCAGGCTGCATCCAGAACACAAGCATGGCAGCCAACAACATCCATACGGTATCCAGTGAAATTCCTACTTCATTCATAATATTCAAATTTTTTGTGTTTGTGTTGTTATGTTATCCTTTCTCTCTCGTTTACTTCTTGTCGCGGAGCACGGTGTCACCATTGTCACCCGTACGGATGGAGTAGGTGTCAATCACATCGCTCAGGAAGATACGGCCATCACCGATCTCTCCCGTGTGCGCTACCTTCAGAATAACCTTGATGGTCGGTTCCACAAACATGTCGCGGCAGACAATGGTCAGCGCCACACGCTCAATCACATCGGTATTGTACTGCACACCACGATAAATGCGCTCCTGGCGGCTCTGTCCAATTCCGTGTACATCATGGTACTCAAACCAGTCGATGTCGGAAGAGAGCAAAGCACTCTTCAACTCCTCAAACTTTGTTTTGCGGATGATTGCTTCAATCTTTTTCATACCTTTTACCTTTTGTGTTACTAATAATGTATTAATGATATAACTGTATCGTCGATGACAATATGAACTGTTTCGAGTGCAAAATTACACCAAAAAGTAAGTAAAACAAAGTATATCGTTTCAAAAAGAAAATAAAATATTCATTTTGTTTACATCTGTAATGGTTCTCATACGATAATCTTACAAATTCAAAGCATAAAAGGGTATATTGCTTTCAATTTAACAATTTTATAGAAAAAGTAGCTAAATAAGTTTGCAATTTTCTTGCAAATACTAACAAAACGTCGTATCTTTGCAGCGAAATTCAAACAAGAAGAAATAAAAAAAGGCAAAAAGATAATCATAATGACATCGAAGGTTCATTTCACAAAGATGCAGGGGGCCGGTAATGATTATATCTACGTCAACACCTTATTATATAATATCCCCAACCCCGAGGAGGCAGCCCGAGTATGGAGCAAGCCTCATACTGGCATCGGCAGTGATGGACTGGTGCTCATTGGAGAGGCCAATATGCCTGAAGCCGACTATTCGATGCGCATTTTCAATGCAGACGGTAGTGAAGCCATGATGTGTGGAAATGCATCGCGGTGTATTGGAAAATACCTCTATGAAAAAGGGATAACACAGAAAACCGACATCCGTCTGCTGACACGTTCGGGCATTAAGACCTTACATTTGGACGTTGCCCAAGAGAGAGTGTACCGTGTTACGGTGGACATGTCAGAACCTGTACTGCACCACACTGGGCAGTTTACAGGTTCGGACGGTCGGTCAACCGAAACTACTTTGGAGACAGAAGAGGGGAGATGGACTGGCACTTTCGTGTCGATGGGAAATCCCCATTTCGTCATCTTCACTGACGACATCAACGCCATTGACATCGCCCACACAGGACATCTGTTAGAACACCACGAGGCTTTCCCAGAGCGTTGCAACATCGAGTTTGCTCAGTTGCTGGACAGTGGTTCCATCCGCATGAGGGTGTGGGAGCGAGGCAGTGGCATCACGATGGCGTGCGGCACAGGAGCCTGTGCAACTGCCGTGGCAGCAGCACTGCGTGGACTGAAAGGACGGGAAGCAGTGATTGAGATGGATGGTGGTTCGGTGACCATCCGCTGGGACGAGACCAATAACCGCGTCTATATGACAGGACCTGCGGAATTCGTCTTCGAAGGCGAGATCAGTCTTCCTAACCACGAATCACCCACCGATTGACAATAGCGACAACTTCAACAACAAAAAAGATATGGCATTAGTAAACGAACATTTTCTCAAGCTGCCGAACAACTACTTGTTCGCTGACATCGCCAAGAAGGTGAACGCCTTCAAGACGATGCACCCCAAGACAGACGTGATCTCGCTCGGCATCGGTGATGTGACACAACCGCTGTGTCCTGCCGTGACAGCCGCCATTCATAAGGCTGCCGACGAGATGGCCGTGCAGTCCACCTTCCGCGGCTACGGACCAGAACAGGGCTACGATTTCCTGCGTGAAGCCATTCTGAAGAACGACTTCCTACCGCGCGGAATACACCTCGACATCAACGAGATATTCATCAACGACGGTGCCAAGAGCGACACGGGAAATATCCAGGAATTGGTGCGCTGGGACAACAGCATCGGTGTCACCGACCCCATCTATCCCGTTTACATTGACTCCAACGTGATGATCGGACGCGCTGGCGTATTGGAGAACGGCAGTTGGTCGAACGTGACCTACATGCCGTGTACAGCTGAAAACGGATTTATTCCGCAGATTCCCGACCGCCGCGTAGACATCATCTACCTCTGCTATCCGAACAACCCAACAGGAACTGTGCTCCCGAAGGAAGAACTGAAGAAATGGGTGAACTACGCGTTGAAGAACGATGCCATCATCTTCTATGACGCAGCCTATGAGGCTTATATCCAAGACGACTCTATACCTCACTCTATCTACGAGATACGAGGTGCCAGAAAGTGTGCCATAGAGTTTCATAGCTATTCGAAGACCGCTGGCTTCACCGGTGTGAGATGTGGCTACACGATAGTTCCGAAAGATATCACGGCAGCCACACTGACGGGTGAGCGCGTGCCACTGAACCATCTGTGGTATCGCCGCCAGTGCACCAAGTTCAATGGGACAAGTTATCTGAGCCAGCGTGCCGCCGAAGCCATCTATACACCGGAAGGCAAGGAACAGATAAAGGCCACCATAGGCTACTATATGCACAACGCACACCAAATGAAGGAAACACTCACCCGACTGGGATTGAAAGTGTATGGTGGCGAACACGCTCCCTACCTCTGGGTGAAGACACCAGATGGCGAGGGCAGTTGGCGTTTCTTCGAGCAGATGCTCTACGATGCCCACGTGGTATGTACGCCCGGTGTGGGATTTGGCCCGAGCGGTGAGGGATACATCCGCCTGACGGCCTTCGGACAGCAGGACAAGACAGCCGAAGCCCTGCAACGAATAGAAAACTGGCTGAAATAATAATATAAACAACCCAAATACTAAAAAACGCAGTTATTATGGCAAATTTAAGATTTCAGGTCGTGGAAGAGGCATTCATGAAGAAGCCCCTCGACGTAAAAGCTCCAGCAGAGAGACCTTATGAGTATTTTGGCAAGAAGGTCTTCAACCGCGAAAAGATGTACAAGTACTTGCCGAAGGATGTCTACGAAAAGATGGTGGATGTCATCGACAACGGTGCACGTCTCGACCGTAAGGTGGCTGACGCTGTGGCCGCAGGTATGATGCAGTGGGCCAAAGAAAACGGTGTGACCCACTACACCCACTGGTTCCAGCCGCTGACAGAAGGTACTGCCGAGAAGCACGACTCGTTCATCGAGCACGACGGCAAGGGCGGTATGGTAGAGGAATTCTCTGGTAAACTGTTAGTACAGCAGGAACCTGACGCCTCGTCGTTCCCCTCTGGAGGTATCCGTGCTACCTTTGAGGCACGCGGTTACTCGGCCTGGGATCCCACAAGTCCGGTGTTCATCATCGATGACACCCTCTGTATCCCCACCATCTTCATCTCCTATACTGGTGAAGCCCTTGACTACAAGGCTCCGCTACTCCGTGCACTGCACGCTGTGAATGTGGCAGCTACCGATGTGTGCCACTATTTCGATCCGACGGTGAAGAAGGTGACCTCTAACTTAGGATGGGAACAGGAGTATTTCCTCGTGGACGAAGGACTCTATTCTGCTCGTCCTGACCTTGTATTGACTGGCCGCACCTTGATGGGACACGACTCGGCCAAGAACCAGCAGATGGACGACCACTACTTCGGATCTATTCCTGAGCGTGTGCAGGCTTTCATGAAAGACCTGGAGATACAGGCTTTGGAACTGGGTATTCCCTGCAAGACCCGTCATAACGAGGTGGCTCCCAACCAGTTTGAGGTGGCTCCTATCTTCGAAGAAACCAATCTGGCCGTGGATCACAACATGCTGCTGATGTCGTTGATGAAGCGCGTAGCACGCAAGCACGGCTTCCGTGCTCTGCTCCATGAGAAACCCTTTGACGGTATCAACGGTTCTGGTAAACACAACAACTGGAGTCTCTCTACCGACAATGGTGTACTGCTCCATGCTCCAGGCAAGACTCCTGAGGCCAACCTGCGCTTCGTGACCTTCATCGTTGAAACGCTGATGGGTGTGTACAAGCACAACGGACTGATCAAAGCCTCTATCATGAGTGCTACTAATGCTCACCGTTTAGGTGCTAACGAGGCTCCCCCCGCTATTATCTCTTCGTTCCTGGGCAAGCAGCTGACAGAACTGCTGAACCACATCGAACTGGCCGACAAGGACGATTTGTTCTCTATGAGCGGTAAGCAGGGCATGAAACTCGACATTCCCGAGATTCCCGAACTGCTCATCGACAATACCGACCGTAACCGTACATCACCCTTCGCCTTCACCGGTAACCGCTTCGAGTTCCGTGCTGTCGGTTCTGAGGCCAACTGTGCATCGGCTATGATAGCCCTCAACTCGGCTGTTGCTGAAGCACTCGTAGACTTCAAGAAGCGTGTTGACGCACTCATCGCTAAGGGTGAGGACAAGACCAGTGCCATCGTTGAGGTTATCCGCGAAGACATCAAAACCTGCAAACCCATCCGCTTCGATGGCAACGGCTACAGCGATGAATGGGTAGTGGAAGCTACCAAGCGCGGCCTCGACGTGGAGAAATCATGTCCGAAGATTTTCGAGCGTTATCTTGATGCCGAGAGCATTGAAATGTTCGAGAAGCTCGGTGTGATGAACAAGAAGGAACTGGAGGCACGCAACGAGGTGAAATGGGAGACCTACACCAAGAAAATACAGATTGAAGCCCGCGTGCTCGGTGACCTCTCTATGAACCACATCATCCCGGTTGCCACACAGTACCAGAGCCAGCTGCTCGACAACGTACAGAATATGCGTGCTATCTTTGCAGCTGACAAGGCCGAAACACTGTCTGCACGAAACATCAAGATTATCGAGGAGATTGCCGAGCGTACTGCCGCCATTGAAAAGGGTGTGGAGGAACTCGTTGATGCACGTAAGGTGGCCAACAAGATTGCCGATGAGCACGAGAAGGCTATCGCTTATCACGACACGGTAGAGCCGAAGATGGATACCATCCGCTATCAGATTGACAAACTCGAACTGATTGTAGACGATACCTGCTGGCCATTGCCGAAATATCGTGAAATGCTCTTCATCCGCTAAGAAACGGATGAACAACCACCAAAACGGAAACGACAAATCTATTTCTTTTTTTGGTTGTTTGAAGTTTGCGCAGGGTTCGATGCTGTGAAGTATCGGACCCTCATTATTTACTCCTGCCCACAAAATAAATCCCGTCCACGCTCTGAAAGAGAAACATGGACGGGATTTATATTTTTTCCTTAAGTGCCGCGAGCGGGACTCGAACCCGCACAGCCATTACTGGCCAAGGGATTT
This sequence comes from Bacteroidaceae bacterium, assembly GCA_963588695.1. Lineage (GTDB taxonomy): Bacteria > Bacteroidota > Bacteroidia > Bacteroidales > Bacteroidaceae > Prevotella. The sequence continues at coordinate 12,278 of CAVAIX010000007.1, forward strand.
TAAGTCCCTCGTGTCTACCAATTCCACCATCACGGCATCGGGATTGGATTTTTCTCGTGCAAAGGTAGTGCAAACCGAGCGAAATACAAAGAAAAAAATCATTTTTCTTTTATTTCTAAGGTGCACCCTTACCTTTCTCAACTCAATGCAAGCATCCTTTCTATGGGTTTCACAGCTTCACGAGCCGTTGCTTCATCTACCTCAACGGTAGGCCACTCATAGCGCAATGTATGGTATATTTTCTCCAACGTATTTTTCTTCATATAGTTACACTCGTTGCAGGAACAACCCAGTCCGCCCTCACTCACTTCTGGAGGCACTGGATAGAACGATGTGGTGGGACACTGGCGCTGCATCTCATGCAGAATGCCAGACTCTGTGGCCACAATATATTCCTGCTCTGGATGTTCAATGGCATATTTAAGGAGAACGGCAGTAGAACCCACTACATCAGCTACAGCAAGCACTGGACCTTTACACTCTGGATGTGCCAAAACTAAAGCTTTTGGATGTGCTTCCTTCAACCGTACTATCTCAGCCACAGAAAAGCGTTCATGCACATGACAGCCACCATTCCATAACAGCATCTCACGACCCGTGATGGAATTGATATAGGAACCTAAGTTATAGTCAGGACCAAAAATGAGTTTGGCATCTTTGGGGAAGGTGTCCACGATTTTCTTCGCATTGCCACTGGTCACTACCACATCGGTCAATGCCTTGACAGCCGCCGTGGTATTCACGTAGCTTATAACCTGATAACCAGGATGCTCCTCTTTGTATTTCTTCAAATCTTCAGCACGGCAGGAGTCGGCCAAAGAACAACCTGCAGTCAAATCAGGGCAAAGGACTTTCTTCTCAGGAGAAAGTATCTTGCACGTCTCAGCCATGAAATGCACACCGCACATCACAATCACGTCGGCATCTGTTTCAGCGGCCTTACGTGCCAAAGCCAACGAGTCGCCAATAAAGTCAGCCACCTCCTGAATCTCACCTCTTGTATAGTAGTGAGCCAGTATCACGGCATTCTTCTCCTTGGCCAACTGACGAATTTCCTTTTTAAGGTCAAGGCCTGCTATCAGCGGTTCATCGATAAATCCTTGTGCTATCCATTCGTTTTTCAACATCACAATATTTTTTATTCTTTTATTTTTTCTTTAAAAAAGGAAATGCTGATGATGATAGGCTGTTGATAGGTGCAGAACTTTTCCGCTAAAGTCTTGTAGTTTCCCTTATCAACCCGTGGTAGAATATTATCCACAGATGGTATTGATAGTTATCTGCTGATACTTAAACCACTGGATGCTTTATCCACAATTCCCTATTTTGCTGCAAAGTTAATAAGTTTATATCTTTTTCTACCATTATCGTGTGGAAAAGTTGCTGAAAATAGCAGCATAAAGCGGTGGATATCCATACCCTTCCATGGACGGTGTGGAATAGTGTGGATAAACGACTACTTATCCACACGGTTATCCACATCGTTTTCCACAATATTTTCCAGTGTTGTTTTTTCTTTGTAATTTTGCAGGCGATTATGAGAAAGATACGTACGATAGAGATGCAGCGCCTAAGTGTGGAGGAGTACAAGCAGGCGCAGAAGCTGCCGTTGGTAGTGGTGTTGGACGATGTGCGAAGTATGTATAATATAGGTAGCGTGTTTCGAACGTCCGACACTTTTCGTGTGGAGGCCGTCTACCTTTGTGGTATCTGTCAAACACCGCCAGCCACCGAGATTCATAAAACGGCTTTGGGGGCAGAGGAGTCTGTCGACTGGCGTTATTATAAGACGGCTGTTGAGGCTGTTGAAGCACTGCATCGTGAGGGTTATGAAGTACTTTCCGTAGAACAGGTGGAACATTCCACGAAGTTACAGCATTTTATTCCTAACCACGATAAACGCTATGCTGTGGTGTTTGGTAATGAGGTGAAGGGTGTTCATCAGGAAGTGGTGGATGCCAGTGATGGTTGTCTGGAAATACCGCAATTGGGAACTAAACACTCCATGAATGTATCAGTCACAGCAGGTATTGTCATCTATAAGTTTGCGGAATTGCTCGTATTGTAGTCGATTCGGCCTTCAACCTGTATGGTCATGTTGGTAGCGTCGAAATGAATGCCGGGACGTTCAATGAAATGTCTCAGTGTACCATCTTCTGCCAGTTTCTTAGGTTTGTCTATGCTCAGTTTGTCAGGTTTCATCAGCCATATACGGTCAGCCAACTGCATGGCCAGTTCCACATCGTGGGTAGAGAGAAATATGGTTTTCTGTCGTTCGTGAGCTAATTGTCTGAGCAACTGCATCATTTCCACCTTACTGGGAAAGTCGAGAAAAGCGGTAGGCTCGTCGAGATAGATGACAGGTGTTTCCTGTGCCAGTGCTTTGGCAATCATACATTTTTGGCGTTCACCATCACTCAAGGTGTGAATCAGCCGATGCCTCAGTGTCTCTATGCCTGCCAGTTGGATGGCTTCGTCGGTCTTTTTCTGGTCTTCGTCATTGAGTGTACCCCAAAATCCAGTATAAGGTGAGCGTCCCATGCTGACCATTTCCTCCACAGACATATTGCGCACATCTGGTTTTTCTGTCAACACCACACCCACTTTTCTGCTCAGTTGTTTTGACGAGAGACTTGTCAGAGCCATGCTGTTGATGTATATCTCACCAGATAGTGCAGGCTGGAAGGCTGACAGCGTGCGCAGTAGAGTAGACTTTCCTATACCGTTTTTCCCCAGCAAACAGGTCAGTTCCCCTGCGTTAATAGCAGCGTTGATGTCCTCAGCCACGATACAGGGTTTTCCTTTCACCACATAGCCGATGGAGAGGTGTCGGAGTTCTACGGTCTTCATCTTTTGTTATTGCACTTTCGATGTCAGCTCGTTGCGTATGCCTTTCATATTAGTGAGATAAGCCTTTGCCGAACCGAACGAGAGAAACATATCCAAGCGTACGGGCAGGTGGTTATCATCGTCAGTGACGTAGAAGCGTATCAGTTCGTGGTTTTTTCCCTTCTCTCGTTCGATGAACGAGAAGACGAGACAGCGATATTTCGTATTGCTGTTTTTCATCTTCAGCGTGGTCTTCCCACCATATTTTAACCAAGAATTGCTCAAGTGCTTGGCATCGCTGATGGGCATGGGAATGTTCTCGCCCTTCCGCATCTTTGATGCGTCGTAGTTGCGTGCGCGCAGGAAGATGCTCATCATATCGTAGATGCAGTCCTTGTATTCGGCCTGTTTCCAGTGCTGTTCTCCATCAGCATCGATGCGGTGCATATTGATGTGGCAGTTTCCATTAGGATAGGTGTACCACAGTTCGTCCACGTAGTAGCGTTTGCCTTCGCGTGCACCCTTGCGGTAGTAGAGTGGGGTAATGTCAGTGGAGGTATAGCAAAGCAGTGTGTCGCGCATCACGAACATATTGTCGAGTTTTTTGTTGCCGCGTGTGATAAGGCTGGACTGAAAGGCTGGCACACCATTGTGAGTGGACAGTACAGTAGACATAGATGCCGTTCCAACCTTCACCCATACGAATTTCCAGTTGAAATAGAGGTCGTAAGACAGGTGTTCACCCGATTTGAATGCGGTGTTATGGATGCCGCATTGTGCCTTTGCGGTGGTTGCCATGAGGAGCAACAGGAGCAGTGGAAACAGTCTACTGCGGTTATAGCGTCTTTTCATTGTTATTTCTTTTCTGTTGCTGTTGCAGGTTGCACAGCACCCTTCTTTATATATGTTATGCCCATTTTACGGGCGCGTTCTGCGTTTCTGTTGAGCAGTTTCTGTTTCGCCTTGTCAGGCTTTTGTTTGATAATCTCGCCAGGCTTTTGTCTATTGCGCGGCGTGGCGGTAAGGTTCCAAGGACGGTTGATCTCCCACTTCTCCTTGCAGTCGATGCGTTCTGAGAAGTAATAGACATCTTCCGCTTGCAGTTTTTCGTCGTAGTTTCCTGTGTCCCACACGCCGTTGCCATTGCGGTCGCAGAAGGTGCGTGCATAGTAGCTGCCTGGTTTGATGTAAAAGAACACGGCATCACCGTTGGTTTCCGTGCGCACCTCTTTGATGATTTTCTCGCTTTGGTCAAGCAACTGTACGATGTAAGTGGTGTCTGATACTCCTGAGAGTTGCAAGACAATGGTGGAGAACTCGTCTGGGGTACTGATCTTAATACCTTGTTTGTAGGCTGCCGAAACATTGCCATAGATGTCTTCGAAGGCTGCCGAATCCGCTTCCAAACTGTATTCTTCTCCTGCCGTCCACTCCGCCATCACGTCGTAGGTGCGTAGGAGTGAGTCGCGCCGCTCCACGTGTATGGGCATTTGGTTCCATAGCGTGTCTTGCTTGACGTAAAGGTGTATGGCTGCCGTGTCGCAGCGAGCCAGCGGTGTGGGTACGGTGAAAGACGGGCGGTAGTCAGGAGCCATGGTACTGGGTACGTTATACTGCACTTTGAGTGCTTCTTTTGGCATGATGCTGTCGTAGGGTTCTCCTCTTTTTTTGAGTTTCGCCTGCTCCTTCTCCCATGTCTCTATTTGCTTCTTCAACTCTTTCTGCCGTTTCTCATAACTGGTTTTGGCAATGACATCCATCGTGTCTACCTGCGTGTAGAGCACACCAGCCGAGTCCGTCATCAGATAGGAGAGTTGCATAGATAGGGTGTCTTGGTTCACCAGCATCGTGTCGCGCAGCCAGTAGGTCAGCGTGTCTTTCTTTTCACTGGCTTCGAGGACGAAGGCCTCTTTCTCGTCGAAGTTCAGTCCCTTTATTTCGGGCAGTTGTGGGTTGCCATAGCTGAAATAGAGTGTGAAGCGGTCGGCCTCCTTCCTTTCCGGTTGCTTCAGCAGATAGCGGTCGGTCTGTACCTCTTGGAAGGCTAACAGGACGATGTCGTCAGGATAGAAATGGGTGTAGGGCACGCGCAGGATGTTATCGATATGTAACGAGTCGCGCCAGATGGTGTCCTGTCGAATGTCTGGTCCAGCACTGGGCTTGTAGGTCTGTGGCGAGAAGGCTATCATCTCACTCTTTTGGCTGAACATATAGTTGCCGTCGGCATCCTGCAGGGCATAGACGCGGTATTCGCCTGGTGCCACACCCTTGATGACAAAACGTCCAGTGCCGTCTGTGCGTGCCACGCGTAGCAATGGTTTGGTGCGAAAGGCCGAGTCGGCTAGGTCGTCGTAGAGTCCCACCTGTATGCCCTTGACGGGTTCGAGGTTGGAGGCATCGAGTACGATTCCAGCGACCTCGAAGGTATCGATGCGTTCACCCGTGGAGAAGGTGAACGTATAGTTGCCCATCGGGTTGTTCTCGTTATTGTCGCTGATGGCATCGCTGAAGTCAATGGTGTATGTGGTGTTTTCCTTGAGCGAGTCTTTTAGGTCCACGACAATCTTCTTACCCGAAGCCTTTATCTCCGGCATCTCCAGTTGGGGTGGCGAGACGATAACGTTCTGTGTGGCATCCGCCAGTTTGATGTATTCGTCAAACAGGATGGTGACTCTTTTCGAGTTGACCTTGACGGCCTGGTCAGCCGGTGTAGCACCCACTACGCGTGGTGGGTCGTCGTCGTACCATCCGCCATCGGGTTGTCCCATGCGTGCGCAGGCCATTATAAGGAATAATGGGAGGAATGGGAGTAATGGGAATGATGAGAATCGTGTTTTCATGATTGCAGTTTGAGAAGCTGTTCGATTTGTTCGCGCGAATTGCTCAGCCGTGGCACCTTGTGCTGTCCACCCAGTTTGCCGCGCAGTTTGAGCCAGTCGTTGAAGAGTCCCTGCCGTGCCGGTATTATTTCCAGGTGTTGCAGCGTGATGTCCTTATAGCGTTTGGCTTCGTAGTCGCTGTTGAGTTCTTGTAGGCGACGGTCCAGCAGGTCGGCAAACTGTTGCAGGTCGGTAGGCGGTGTGCTGAACTCGATGAGCCACTGGTGGCGACATTTGGCGTGGGCATCCATGAAGACGGGTGCGGCGGTGTATTCTAACACCTCGGCTCCGGTCTGCTGGCAGGCGAAGGCCAGTCCCTGTTCGGCATTGTCCACGATGAGTTCCTCGCCAAAGGCATTGATGAAGCTCTTGGTCCGTCCAGAGATGGTGAACTTATAGGGATTGGTGGAGGTGAAGCGGATGGTGTCACCTATCTTATATCGCCACAGTCCGCACGAGGTCGTGATGATGATGGCGTAGTTCTTGTCTTTCTCCACGCCCCATAGCGGCACGATGTGGTCTGTTCCCATCTCCTGAAACTCATAGAACACGCCATAGTCGAGCATCAGCATCATGGCCTTGTCCGACGGGTCGTCCTGAAGTCCGAAGAATCCCTCACTGGCGTTGTACGTCTCCATATAGTGCATCTGGGGTGAGGTGATGAGTTGTTCATACTGTTTGCGGTAGGGCGTGAAGGCCACTCCACCGTGGAAGAACACTTCAAGGTTGGGCCACACCTCCTCCAGGTGTTTCTTTCCAGAAATTTCCAGTACACGGTTTAGTACGGAGAGCATCCACGACGGCACGCCCGACAGGTTGGTCACGTTCTTGTGCAGGGCTTCGTGGGCTATGCGGTCGCGCTTCACCTCGAAGTCGTCCAGCAGGGCTGTAGCCTTCTTCGGCACGCGCACCAGATTGACCAGCGGATTGATGTTCTCAATGAGGATGGCACTAAGGTCGCCCACCAGTGAGTCCTGCAGGTTATAGTTTGGTGCGTGACTCCCACCTAAAATCAAGGCTCGTCCGTCGAAGAGTTTAGCGTGTGGATTGTTGCGCAGGTAGAGAGCCACGGTGTCGAAGCCGCCTTTGTAGTGGATATTTTTCAGTCCGTCGTTGCTGACGGGTATGAATTTCGACTTGTCGTTGGTGGTTCCGCTCGACTTAGCAAACCATTTCACGCGTCCTGGCCAGAGGATGTCTGCTTCTCCGTGTCGCATCCGGTCTATCTGTTCCTTCAGTTCTTCGTAAGTATTGACGGGGCAGTTTTTCACGAAGGTATCGTAGTCTTTTGTGGCGGAGAAGGCATATTTCCGTCCTATCTCGGTGTCTGCAGCCTGTTCGAGCAGTCGTGTCAGCACTTCACGCTGGAGCACTTCACCTTCTGTTTGGTGGCGTTCCAACTCGTGCATCCGGTGTACGAATACATGGCGTACAATATTCGTTAAACTCATAACAATACAATAATACCGGGTGCAAAGGTAGTGCAAACCGAGAGAAATACCAAATTTTGGAGCAGTGAATGCAGAGAAAGCTCGCTTTCTTTGCTGAGTCGCGACAAAATAAGCCAAAGGCAAAGAGAAACGGAGTTTTATTTTGTCATATCCCGAAATCTGCGTAACTTTGCAGCCGAAAGCAAAAAGAAGAAGAAATGTCATACTTATTCTCATCAGAATCCGTGTCTGAGGGACACCCCGACAAAGTGGCTGACCAGATCAGCGACGCCATACTCGACCAGTTCTTGGCCTACGATGACCGCGCCCGTGTGGCCTGCGAAACCTTCGTGACGACAGGACAGGTCGTCATCATGGGTGAGGTGCGTAGTAGTGAATACATCGACCTGCAGACCATTGCCCGCAATACCATCAAAAAAATCGGTTATACGAAGGCCGAATATCAGTTCGATGGCGACTCGTGCGGCATCCTTACGGCCATCCACGAGCAGAGCGACGACATCAACCGTGGTGTGGATCGTGAGGACGACGAGAACCAGGGTGCTGGTGATCAGGGTATGATGTTCGGCTACGCCACCAATGAGACGGACAACTACATGCCTGTCTCGCTTGACCTCTCGCACCTCATCGTGCGCACGTTAGCCGACATCCGCCGCGAAGGCAAGGTAATGACCTATCTTCGTCCTGATGCCAAGAGTCAGGTGACCGTCCAGTATAGCGACGACGGCACACCCGAGCGCATCGATACTATCGTTGTGTCCACCCAACACGACGAGTTTGACGAGGACGATGAGCGTATGTTGGCGCAGATAAAGTCTGACGTGCTCCAAGTGCTCATGCCGCGCGTCAAGGCTCAGATCAAGAATGAAAAGGTGCTTCGTCTGTTCGACGACAACATCACCTACTATGTCAACCCCACTGGTAAGTTCGTCATCGGTGGACCTCACGGCGACACCGGACTGACCGGACGTAAGATTATTGTCGACACCTATGGTGGCAAGGGCGCACACGGAGGCGGTGCTTTCTCGGGTAAGGACTCCTCGAAGGTGGATCGCTCTGCCGCATACGCTGCTCGCCACATTGCTAAGAACATGGTGGCAGCTGGTGTGGCCGACGAGATGCTGGTGCAGGTGAGCTACGCCATCGGAGTGGCTCGCCCCATGAACATCTATGTGAACACCTATGGTCGCTCGCACGTGGCCATGAGCGACGGTGAGATAGCCCATCGCATTGAGAAACTGTTCGACCTGCGCCCAAAGGCCATTGAACGCCAGTTGAAGTTGCGCCAGCCCATGTTCCTTGAAACGGCAGCTTACGGCCATATGGGGCGTCAGCCCGAGGTGGTGTCGAAGACCTTCACCAGTCGTTATCACGAGACAAAAGTCATGGAGGTGGAGCTCTTCACGTGGGAGAAGCTGGACCGTGTGGCGGACATCAAACGCGAGTTTGCACTTTAGTCTCCGTTCTCATGCAACAGGCAGACAGCATTGCACAAGAACAGCCTACGGAGCAGGTCGGACTTCCGCTGTATTACCGCGAGGGTTTCTTCTCCGACAATGCCCTGCTTCATGCCGAACAGCCGGGAGGCAGTCCTGGGGTTGATGGTACACCAGTGCCTTATAGTATAGGTAGCGACGACATCATCACCATGATACTGATGGTGTGCTGTCTGTCTGCTGTTGTTGCCCTGTCCCGTGTCCGCCATTTCATGGTGCGGCAGTTCAAGACCTTTCTCTATCGTCCGTCAGAAGGAACGACGGAGGTGAGAGAAACGAAAGGCGAGATGTGGTCTTTGGCCGTTCTCTCCCTTGTTGCAGGCCTGATGATAGCCATGGCGTGCTATTTCTATTGCCTGCATTTTGTCGGCCTTACCTTTCTCCTGTTGTCCAACTATCTGCTCATCGCTGTCTTCTTTGGTCTGGCGGTGGTCTATTTCTCAGGGAAGATGTTGTTTGTTTCATGGATTAACATGGTGTTCTTTGGCTGGAAAAAAAACGGACAATGGATAAAGTCTTCCCTCTTCCTACTGTCGGTAGAAGGTGTGTTGCTGCTGGCCATTGTGACGCTCTATTGCCGTTTTGGTTTGAGCCTTCACAATAGCATTGTCAGCATAGGAACGGTGGTCATTTTGGTTAAAATAATGTCGTTAGGTAAGTGCGCAACCATCTTTTTCGATAGAAAAGTCGTTAATCTTCATTTTTTTTTGTACTTTTGCACCCTCGAAATAGTACCGTTGATTGCCTTTTGGGGCGGCATGGTATTCATAGGAAATTATCTGAAAATAAATTTTTAGGACACCGATGATCAAGAAGATTTTAGTTTCACAACCGAAACCGTCCAGCGAGAAATCGCCATATTTCGATATTGCCGAAAAATACGGTGTGGAACTCGTTTTCCGTCCTTTCATCAAGGTGGAGGGACTTGAACCCAAGGAGTTTCGTGCGCAGAAAATCAATATTCTCGATTTCACGGCCATCGTTTTCACCTCCCGTCACGCCATAGACCATTTCTTCACGCTGGCCAAGCAGATGCGTATCGCCATTCCCGAAGACATGAAATACTTCTGTGTGACGGAAACCATCTCGCTGTATATCCAGAAGTATGTGCAGTACCGGAAGCGTAAGGTGTTCTTCGGCAGCACTGGAAAGATTGATGACCTGCTGCCCACCATGGTGAAGCACAAGACAGAGAAATACCTTGTCCCGATGAGCGACGTGAACAGCGGCTCGGTGGCCAGCCTGTTGGAATCGAAGAAGCTGCATCACCAAGAGTGCGTGATGTACCGCACCGTGAGCAACGACTTTACACCACAGGAGGTACAGGATTTCGACTACGATATGTTGGTGTTCTTCAGTCCTTCGGGAATAGAGTCGCTCACCAAGAATTTCCCAGACTTCAACCAAGGCAAAGTGGCCATCGCTACCTTTGGCCCAGCTACGGCAAAGGCTGCCCGCGACGCTGGGTTGCGCCTCGACTTAGAAGCACCTTCGGCGCAGTATCCCTCGATGACTGCCGCCCTCCAGCACTATCTGCAGGAACACCAGGACTAAATATAAACACGTTCTCGTCATGGCAACCCATACACTCAGCAAGCGAGAGCGGCTGTGTGGACAGCGGCTCACCGAGCAGCTCTTCGACCGGACGGCCAGCCGTTCTGCGGCTTCGTTCCCCGTCAGAGCCGTCTGGCAGGAGGTGGACGGCCGTGAGGGTGAACCGCCAGTTAGGTTGCTGGTCAGCGTGTCGAAGCGCCATTTCAAGCGTGCCGTCAAGCGCAACCGCGTGAAGCGACAGCTGCGCGAGGCCTACCGGATGAACAAACAGGTGCTGACCAGTGCCGTGGAGCAAAAGCCTGGGCGCGCCCTTACTGTGGGCTTCGTATGGCTGGCTGACGCGCTCTTCCCTACAGCGGTGGTGGAGGAGAAGATGGTAAAACTGTTGAACCGCATAGCCGAGAAACTATGATGAGTCCATGGGTGCGGCGAATGACAAAGGCTGTGTCGCGAGCTACGGTATGGGTGCTGCTGCTTCCCATCCGTTTCTATCAGACCGTGGTCTCCCCACTCACGCCACCCTCCTGTCGTTTCACACCGACGTGCAGTGAGTATGCTCGTCAGGCATTGATCAAACACGGACCCGTCAAGGGACTGGCACTCGCCGTCTGGCGCATTCTCCGATGCAACCCGTGGGGTGGGGCAGGCTACGACCCCGTGCCGTAGTGGAACAGCTCCAAAACTACGAAAGAAATAGAAAAGAAAATACACATAAAACATATAGTCAAGATGAAAAACTTTGTAGAAGAACTTCGCTGGCGCGGAATGCTGGCACAGATGATGCCCGGCACGGAAGAACTGCTCCAGAAAGAAATGGTGTCGGCCTATCTGGGGACAGACCCCACTGCCGATTCGTTACACATCGGCCATCTCTGTGGCATCATGATGCTGCGCCATCTGCAGCGTTGTGGCCACAAGCCTTTCATTCTTGTCGGCGGAGCCACCGGCATGATTGGTGACCCTTCGGGAAAGAGCCAGGAGCGTAACCTGCTGAACAACGAGACACTCTACCACAATCAGGAGTGCATCAAGGCGCAGGTGGCCAAGTTTCTGGACTTCGATGCTAAAGAAGCCAATGCCGCCGAGATGGTGAACAACTACGACTGGATGAAGGACTTCACCTTCCTTGACTTCGCACGCGAGGTGGGCAAGCATATCACCGTCAACTATATGATGGCTAAGGAGAGCGTGCAGCAGCGCCTTAATGGTACGGCGCGCGACGGCCTGTCGTTCACCGAGTTCACCTATCAACTGCTTCAGGGCTACGACTTCCTCTACCTCTACCAGCACCGGGGCGTGAAGCTCCAGTTGGGTGGCAACGACCAGTGGGGCAATATGACCACTGGCACGGAACTGATTCGCCGCACCCTCGGCAACGATGTAGAGACGTTCGCCTTGACCTGTCCGCTCATCACTAAGAGCGACGGCAAGAAATTCGGAAAGACCGAGAGTGGCAACATCTGGCTTGACCCCAAGCGCACCACACCGTATAAGTTCTATCAGTTCTGGCTCAACGTGAGCGACGAGGACGCAGAACGCTACATCAAAATATTCACCTCGCTGGAGAAAGAGGTCATCGATGCCCTCGTCGAAGAGCACCAGCAAGACCCGGGTCGCCGCCTCCTGCAGAAACGTCTGGCCGAGGAAGTGACCCTCATGGTTCACTCGCAGGAAGCCCTCGACACCGCCATCGAAGCCTCGTCCATCCTCTTTGGTAAGTCGACCAAAGAGGGACTGGAGCGCCTTGACGAGCAGACCTTCCTCGATGTATTCGACGGAGTGCCGCAGTTCGAGATTGGTAAGGATCAACTGAACCAGCCCGCCATAGAACTGCTCACCGCCACCGCTCCCGTATTCCCCTCTAAGGGCGAGATGCGCAAGATGGTACAGGGCGGTGGCGTGAGTCTCAACAAGGAGAAGCTGACCGATCAGAACCGTCTCGTCACGGCTGACGACCTCATCGACGGGAAGTATCTGTTGGCGCAGAAGGGCAAGAAAAACTACTACCTGGTGGTTGTAAGATAAGTATTTCGAAGAAAAATTTGGCAGTACGCCGAATTTTATATACCTTTGCAGCCGCTAACAGGTATTGTCCTATGGTGTAATGGTAGCACAACAGGTTTTGGTTCTGTTTGTGGTGGTTCGAATCCGCCTAGGACAACACATCTTATTTCACGTCAGTAGTTAGTTCTGACGGAAAGTTTCCAGTACAAGTACTATTGCGGAGGACGATCTGCGCTGTCCGTTTTGATAGTGGCAGACACAGGTTGTCGACGGTCACGTTGTGGGCATCGTCCAGCACGAAGGCGGGGCGGAAGTCGGAGTCGGCTAAGTTCAGCCGCACGTTGCGGAACGTGACATTCTTTGCGTGGCGGACATAGAAGCCCCAGGCAGGCAGCTCTCCGAACATGCTGAACTCTGGATATTTCTCCACGTTCTCGGGCACGTCGCCCAGTCGCCAGGTGGGCATATACGCCATTCCTTTCGTGGCGCGCCCAGGGTGAGTGACCGTGATGTTCTCCAGCACGACATTCTCAATGTCGTTGCCTGGAATGCCACAGATAGACGACGGGTGTACGTTGTGGAAATAGTCCACTTCTGGTCCGCGCAGGTCGTAGTTGATGTCGGGTCGTCCGAAGGGCACCTGTACGGAGATGTTAGCCAAGCGCACGTTCTTCAGCACGCCCTTCCGCTGACCTCCGCGCTGGCCGAGTCGGAGGAAGATGGCATTGCCCGTATTGACTGCCGTGATGCCGTCCACGTTGACATCGTCAATCTCTGCTCCGTCCACACTCTCGATGGCAATGGCCGAACGGAAGGTGTCGAAGATGCGGATGTTGCGGATGTCCACGTGGCAGAAGCCGCCGTAGGAGGCCGTTCCAAACTTGATAGCACTGGCACTGCTCCGAATTTCACAATCGCTGATGGAGATGTGCGCATTGCGGTTGTCCGGGTTGTAGGACTTCAGGCAAATGCCGTCGTCGGCACTGTCCACGTAGCAGCCCGAGATGGTCACGTGCTGGCAGTCCGTAATGTCAATGCCGTCGTTGTTCCAGTAGGCACGGTTAAAGATGTTCACCCCCGTAATCTCCACTTGGCTGCACGCGTTCAGCGAGAGTCCCCAGTTCGAGCTGTTCTTCAAGTGGACAGACTCCACGCGGATGCCCTGCGTGTTGTAGAGATAGAAAAGGGTGGGGCGCACCAACTCGCTCGGGCGTTGCCTCCGCGTGTTGTAGTGCTGGTCGACATAAGCGCCGCAGTGGTGGAGGCTGTCCGCATGGAGTGCTAACGCCAGTCCTTGTCCGTCAATCGTTCCCGTCCCCGTGACGGCGATGTCCTTGGCTCCGCTGGAGGCAATCAGTGCGAGGTGTGCATTGTCGTTGAGTTCGTCGCCGTCCGCACTGGACATGATGTTATAGTAGTCGAAGGGCGACGTGCTGCCGAGTATGGTTGCTGCTTCTTCCAAGTGGAGTTCAACACCCGACTTGAGGAGGATCTGCCCCGTGAGATACTTGCCTGAAGTCAGGACAATCCGCCCTCCCCCGTCCTGGCTGACGCGGTCTATCAGTTTCTGGAAGGCCACCGTGTTGAGCGTCTTTCCGTCCCCCGTCAGCTGGTAATCCGTAGCGACATAGTCACGGCCATAGGCCGCCTGAATGAACAGGCAGCCCGTGGCAATAGTAAAAAAATGTAGTATTCGTTTCATCCGTAATCGTAGTTAGTTATTGGGGTGCGCGTTTACACCAGCGATTGGATTTCCTCTGTCGTCAAACCAGTGGCCTGCACAATAGCTTCAACGGGCATTTTCAGAGAAAGAAGGTTTTGGGCTATCTCCAGCGCCTTTTGGCTTTTTCCAGCCTCCAGTCCTTCTGCACGACCCTCTGCGCGACCTTGTTCTCGCCCTTTCTTCAAGCCCTTTTTCAAACCTTTCTCCAGTCCCTTCTCCATTCCTTTTTTCAGTCCCTCCTCTCGCCCTTGCTCCAAAGCCGTGTCGATGGAGTTCTTAATGTCGCGGTAGGCCTTGAGGCTGTCCTCGTATTCGCGCCGCTCCTCGGGCTTGA
>CAVAIX010000008.1:0-25333 GCA_963588695.1 Bacteroidaceae bacterium
CTGCTCATGGCCAAAAACTATGGGGTAGTGTCCACGGTGACACAGTATGCTGCCGTGGGACTGGAACTGCTTCATACGGCTTCGCTCATCCACGACGACGTGGTGGATGAGAGTGGCGAGCGGCGCGGACAAGCCTCGGTCAATGCTACCTATAATAATAAGGTGGCGGTACTGGTTGGTGACTTCATCCTTTCTACGGCGCTGCTCAACGTGTCAAAGACGGGCAACCAACGCATCGTGCAGTATCTGGCTGAACTGGGGCGTACACTGGCCGCCGGCGAGATTCTGCAACTGTCCAACATTAAGAACCAAGATATCAGCGAGGAGGTTTATTTCCAGGTGGTTAGTCAAAAGACGGCCGCCTTGTTTGAGGCTTGTGCGGTAATAGGTGCATTGTCTACGGGTGCGTCCGATGCAGAGATTGAAAAGGCTCGGATGTTCGGTCAGCAGTTAGGTATCATGTTTCAAATCCGCGACGACATCTTCGACTACTTTGACTCGAAAGAGGTGGGGAAGCCTACTGGCAATGATATGGCCGAGGGAAAGTTGACGCTACCCGTTATCTATGCGCTGAACCATAATCCGATGGAGTCTATGCTGACACTGGCCAGGAAGGTGAAGGATGGTACGGTGAACAAAGACGAGATTGCGGTCTTGGTAGAGTTTACCAAGACGTACGGAGGCATAGACTACGCGGAACGTAAGATGCAGGAAATGAGGATGTTCTGCATGGACTATATTGATAGTTGCGTAAAAGAAAAGGCAATCGGGGAAGCCCTGACTGCCTATGTGGATTACGTGATAGCACGCAGTGTCTAAAAGAACTTGGTGTCGTGGCCTATCACTTCGCTTAATAGCTGATTGGCTAGGCGTGACGTGCCCATGCGGAACCATTGATTGGTGAGCCATTGCTCGCCCAGCACTTCCTTGACAATGGTGTACATCGTCACGGCATCCATCACACTGTTGAGTCCGCCTGCTGGTTTGAAACCAATTTGGATGCCTGTCTTTTCGTAGTATTCCTTGATGGCCTGACACATCACGTAGGCGCCCTCTGGTGTTGCTGCAGGCTCTAACTTGCCAGTCGAGGTCTTGATGTAGTCGGCACCTGCATACATGGCGAGTATTGAGGCTTTCTTGATGTTCGAGGCCGTTTTCAGACAGCCAGTTTCGAGGATGACCTTCATCTTTCTATCGCCGCAGACCTGCTTTAGCTCAGAGATGTCGTCCGCCACTTCTTCGTAGTTGCCACTGAGAAACTTGCCTACTGGCATCACGATGTCTATCTCCGTGGCTCCGTCCTTGATGGCAAGGGCGGTCTCTGCCACCTTCACCTCTATCAGTGCCTGGGAAGAGGGGAAACTGCCACTCACACAGGCAACCTCAACACCGTCCACTTCGAGGGCTTCACTCACGGTCTTCGCAAAACACGGATAGACGCAGATGGTGGCCACATGGGGCAGCTCGGGATACTGTTCGTCAAACTGGTTGACGCGTTCGGTGAAGGCCAGCACGCTGTCCTCCGAATCGGTGGTCTTCAGCGTGGTCAGTTCCACACTCCCCATCAGGAATTTCTTTACTTCGAGCGTGTCGTTCTCGTGTACTTTCTCGGCAATGATTCGGCGCACGGCCTCGCGGACTTCATCGTCCGACAACTCGCAGTTGTAGAGGCTCAGTGCCTTCTCATACTTGTTTTCGTCTGTGGTGTAGTCAGGTTTGTTTGTCATATTCTTCTTGTTCTTTATTACTCTTTGTTGTGGGTGTCCATGCAGATGGTGACTGGCCCGTCGTTGAGCAGTTCCACTTTCATATCTGCTCCGAACTCGCCCGTGCCTACAGGTTTGTTCATAGCCTCGCTAAGCTTCTGGCAGAAAGCTTCGTAGAGTGGTATAGAGATCTCGTGGCGAGCGGCACGAAACCACGAGGGGCGGTTGCCTTTCTTGTAGCTGGCATAGAGTGTGAACTGGCTTACCACAAGGGCTTCGCCACCTACTTCCATTACCGAGCGGTTCATCACCCCTGCTTCGTCGTCGAAGATGCGCAGCCCGACAATCTTCTTGACGAGCCACTCGACGTCTTCCGTACGGTCTTCTTCACACACGCCAAGGAGTATGAGCAATCCCTTGCCGATGCGAGAATGTACTTGTCCTTCTATTGTCACACTCGCGTGTTGCACGCGCTGTATCACTGCTCTCATGGTGCAAAGGTAGTGCAAACCGAGTGAAATACAAAGAAAAACTCGTTTTTCTTTTATTTCCGAGGTGCAGCCTACCTTCGACGCGCAGCGTCAAAGGTACGATTAAGTGAGAGAAAAACCAAATATGTTTTAGTCATTTTTTCTCCATTGCGAAGTGCTCAATGACGATTTTCGCTTTACTTTCCCCTACGATTTCGGTGAGCGTCTCCATGCTTGCTTCTTTGATTCGCTTCACACTCTTTAGGCTTTTTAGTAGACTGTCGCGTGACTTTGGGCCGATGCCTTTGATGTCATCCAGTTCGCTATGGAGTTGGTGTTTGGAACGTTTGTCACGATGGAACGTGATGGCAAACCGATGCACTTCGTCTTGTATCTGGGTTAACAGGCGGAAAAGATCAGAGTTAGGCTTCATTCCGATGATTTTCGGTGGGAAACCAAAGAGTAGTTCGTGAGTACGGTGGCGGTCGTCTTTAGCCAGTCCTGCGATGGGAATGGATAGGTGTAACTCGTCTTCAACCACCTCGCGTATAGCCTCCATCTGTCCCTTTCCTCCGTCAGCGATGATGAGGTCGGGGAGAGACTGCTGTTCCTCCACCAAGCGGCGGTAGCGGCGTCCTACCACTTCCTTCATGCTGGCGTAGTCGTCGGCCCCCTCAACGGTTTTGATGGTGTATTTTCTATAGTCCTGTTTCGACGGCTTGGCCTTCTTGAAGACTACGCACGCTGCTACGGCATCCGTGCCAGAGATGTTGGAGTTGTCGAAACACTCAATACGGTAGGGAAGGCTGGACAATTGCAGCGTGTCCTGGAGCTTCTTCATCAACTGTACAGACCGCTGTTCGGGATTGAGCTTCTCGGCCTGTTTCAGACGGTCGAAACGATATTGCTTTCCGTTCATCAGTGACAGTTCTAACAGTGTCTTTTTATCACCGCGCTGTGGTACGGTGATGGTGATACCCTCCAGTGGGAGGTCTATCTCCTGCGACAGGACAATCTCTCGAGCTGTACTTTGGAAGCGCGCGCGCATCTCAACAACGGCCAGTTGAAGCAGTTCTGCATCGCTTTCGTTCAATCGTTTTTTGTATTCGAAAGTGAAGCTCTGATTGACGGCACCATTGGACACGTGGATGTAGTTTACGAAGGCTGCGTGTTCGTCGCTGGTGACCGTCAACACGTCTACGTTATCGATGGTGTGACTCACCACCTCGCTTTTGGACACAAATTGATCGATTAGCAAATAGCGCCGCTTCAATTCTTCGGCTTCCTCGAAACGTAGTTCCTCGGCCAGTGCCATCATTTCCGCCTTCATGTTCCGCAACATGTCGCGGGTGTTCCCTTTTAGGATCTCCCGTGCCTGTTCGATGTTGTGTAGATAGTCTTCCGTCGTCTGTTTGCCGATACAGGGTGCGCCGCAGTTCTTGATATGGTACTCCAGGCATACAGGGTATTTTCGTTGTGCTATATCCTGTGCCGTAATAGGGAAACGGCAACTACGCGGATGGTAGAGTTTTCGAATAAGGTCGAGTATGGCATTCATGGTGCCAATATGGGAGTAGGGACCATAGTAGTTGCCCCATTTTTTGTTGATGATGCGTGTACTAAAGATACGAGGTAGGTGCTCCTTGGTGATGCAGATGCTGGGGTATGTCTTGCCGTCTTTTAACAGTACGTTGTAGTGCGGGTTGTATTTCTTAATGAGGGCGTTTTCAAGCAGCAAGGCATCTTCTTCGGTGTTGACCACTGTGTAGCTGATGTCGTGGATCTTAGATACCAACACCTTTGTCTTGAAACGGTCTACCTCAGTTTGGAAGTAGGACGAGACACGTGACTTTAGACGTTTGGCCTTACCAACATAAATTATTGTTCCAGCCTCGTCGTAATACTGATAGCTGCCAGGTTTCTCTGGCATAGTGGCCACAATGGCCTTTAACTTTGTCAGACGTGCCTCGTTCTCTTCCTTCGTCATGATTGCGGTTGGTGTTTCACGTGAAACGGAAATCTCCTTTTTATATGACCATCAGTGTGGTAACGTCTACGTCCTTTTCCAAGTAGGTGCGTCCGTGAAGTCCTTCGTCAGTAATTTCAATGATGAAGTTCATATAGACTTTCTTTGGATGGAAATGATTTACTAATTTAAGTGTGGCCTTTGCAGTTCCACCCGTGGCTAATAGATCGTCGTGGATAAGTACGACATCGTCAGCTGTGATGGAGTCGAGGTGCATCTCAACGGTATCCACGCCATACTCCTTAGAGAAGGACTCCTTGATGACGGTTGAGGGTAATTTGCCTGGTTTTCTGGCCAGAACGACACCGGCGTTAAGTTTGGTAGCGAGTGCTGCTGCCATAATGAAGCCTCGGCTTTCGATGCCTACAATCTTGGTAATGCCTTTGTCTTTGTACAGCTCGTACATTTCGTTGACCATGATTTGCATACATTCTGCATTCTTGTAGAGAGTTGTCACGTCTCTAAAATTGATTCCTTTCTTCGGAAAGTCGGGGATGCAACGCAGGTTTTTTAATAATACGGGATTGTTCATAATGATGTTATTGTTTTATGGGTGTTAAAAAATGTGTTTCACGTGAAACTTTATCGTCCAAGCAATACCAGCAATACATTGATATCGCTGGGGGAAACGCCTGGAATACGACTGGCTTGTGCCAGCGTTTCGGGATTTATTTCCGTCAACTTTTGCCGTGCCTCTGTACTTAGTTGTTGTAGACTGTTGTAGTTGAAGCGGTCTTTGATGCGGATGTTTTCTAAACGATGCATCTTGTCTGCTACGATTTTTTCGCGTTCAATATATCCTTTGTATTTGATGTGTACTTCCACAACCTCCTTGATCTCTTCGCGGCGGTTAGGGAGTTTGTCCAATTGTTCTTTTAGTTCAGGAATAACCTCTTCCAACTTGTCAATGCTCAGTTCTGGACGGGCGATGAGGTCTTCCAATTTGCAACCATAGACGAGTGGGGTAGAGCCAAGGGCTTCCAGTGCTCCGTTGATGATTCGGGGCTTGATGGGAAGGGATTGACAGAAATGCTCGGTTTCTTCAACGCCTTGTTTCTTCTCCAGCCACCAGTCGTATCGTTCTGTTTTTGCCACTCCAAAACGATAGGCTTTTTCGGTGAGGCGTGCATCGGCATCATCCTGTCGGAGCAGAATGCGATATTCTGCTCTGGAGGTGAACATGCGGTATGGCTCGTCCACACCCTTGGTTACAAGGTCGTCTATTAGTACACCGATGTAAGCCTCGTCGCGGTGTAGTACGAGCGGTTCACCTCCTGTGCATGCAATGGCAGCATTGATGCCAGCCACGATGCCTTGACCTGCGGCTTCTTCGTAGCCCGTCGTGCCGTTGACCTGTCCGGCGAGAAATAGTCCTAGAATGCACTTTGATTCCAGTGTGTGCGTCAGTTGGGTGGGATCGAAGAAATCGTACTCGATGGCGTAGCCTGGACGGTACACTTTGATGTGTCGGAAGGCAGGAATCTGTCGCAAGGCTTCTATCTGTACCTCCATGGGTAGCGACGAGGAGAATCCATTCAGATACATCTCATTGGTATCGATGCCTTCTGGTTCAAGGAATAGTGGGTGCTGTTCGCGGCCGGCAAATGTTACGAGCTTCGTTTCGATTGAAGGACAGTAGCGCGGCCCGATGGACTGGATTTGTCCGTTGTAGAGTGGGGAGTCTTTTAGTCCGGCGCGTAGCACTTCGTGCGCTTTCGCATTGGTGTTGCACGTCCAACAGGGCAGTTGGGGTAGCGGTCTCGGAGTGCCCATGTATGAGAAGTGATGGAAGTCGTTCTCGCCTTCCTGAATTTCCATCTCGCTGAAGTCGACGGAGCGGCGGTCGATGCGTACTGGTGTGCCTGTCTTCATGCGCCAGGAGCGCACACCGTGTCGGGTGATGCTCTCGGTGAAATGGGGCACAGCGGGTTCTGCGATGCGTCCTCCAGGTAGCATGGTGTGGCCGATGTGCAGGAGTCCGTTGAGGAAGGTGCCAGCGGTGACAACGACCGCCTTGGCGCGCAGCTCTACGCCCCAGATGGTTCGCACCCCTACGGCTCGTTCGTGTTCTACGAGAAGCTCGTCGGCCTGATCCTGCCAGATGTCCAAATGGTCGGTGCGGTCCAATCTCGTCCGCCATTCCCAAATGAACTTACCACGGTCACACTGTGCTCTCGGGCTCCACATGGCGGGGCCTTTACTCCGGTTGAGCATACGGAACTGGATAGCGGTAGCGTCGGTGACTATACCTGTCTGTCCACCGAGTGCGTCAATCTCCCGCACAATCTGTCCTTTGGCAATGCCGCCAATGGCTGGGTTGCACGACATCTGTGCTATCTTGTTCATGTCCATGGTGACGAGACACGTCTCAGCTCCCATATTGGCCGAGGCGCAGGCTGCTTCGCATCCAGCGTGTCCGCCTCCTATCACCAGTACGTCGTAATGAAGGGTCATAGATGAATGATGTTTTCGTTCTGTCGGCAAAATTACACAATTTTGCATAAACGGGCAAACGTGCACACCTGTTTTTGCATCCATCATCCGACAAAGTGGCTGATGGGGTGGTTGCATCTGTCACCCGTTGCTATTATTACAAAGACCATTCTTAATAGTGAAAAGTTAAGAAAACTAAAAAACACATATATATATAAGGTGCAACCAAAACTTTTGTCTACTTTTGCAGCCCGAATAACCATATCATAACAAGTATGCAGAAGAATTTAGTCATCGTGGAGTCGCCTGCCAAGGCAAAAACGATCGAAAAGTTTTTGGGCAATGACTATAAGGTCATGTCAAGTTACGGGCACATCCGCGACTTGAAACGGCACGATATGAGCATTGATACCGATACGCTCGAACCTGAGTACGAGATTCCTGAAGAGAAAGAGAAACTGGTAAAGGAACTCAAGACGGCAGCGAAGAAGGCAGAGAAGATCTGGCTCGCATCCGATGAAGACCGCGAGGGGGAAGCCATCTCATGGCATCTTTGTGAAGTGCTTGGTCTCGATGAGGAAAAGACCAGCCGTATCGTGTTCCACGAAATCACGAAGCCCGCCATTCTCAAGGCTATTGAGAGTCCACGCCACTTAGATATGAATTTGGTTAATGCCCAACAGGCGCGTCGCGTGCTTGATCGTCTCGTGGGTTTCAAGCTCTCGCCCGTGCTTTGGCGCAAGGTGAAGCCGTCGCTCTCCGCTGGTCGCGTACAGAGTGTGGCCGTGCGACTTATCGTAGATCGTGAGCGCGAGATACAGAATTTCAAGAGCACCCACTACTATAGCGTCAGTGGTGTGTTCGGTGCGATTAACGCCGACGGCTCTCAGGCAGAAGTGAAGGCACAGCTCAGTTGCCGCTTTAAGACTCACGAAGAGGTGGAAACGTTTCTTGAGAAATGCAAGGACGCCACGTTCACCGTGGATGAAGTGAGTAAGAAACCTGTGAAGCGTACACCAGCTCCTCCTTTCACTACGTCCACGCTTCAGCAGGAGGCTGCCCGCAAACTCGGCATGACCGTGAGCCAGACCATGATGGTGGCACAGCGTCTCTATGAGAGCGGTCTCATCACCTATATGCGTACCGACTCGGTCAATCTGTCAGCCCTCTGCACTGCAGCCAGCCAGCAGGTTATATCCGCCGCCTATGGTGAGAAGTACAGTAAGCCTCGCCAGTATCACACCAGTTCGAAGGGTGCACAGGAAGCACACGAGGCCATTCGT
This sequence comes from Bacteroidaceae bacterium, assembly GCA_963588695.1. GTDB lineage: Bacteria > Bacteroidota > Bacteroidia > Bacteroidales > Bacteroidaceae > Prevotella. The sequence continues at coordinate 7,919 of CAVAIX010000008.1, forward strand.
CCTACCTACATGGATCGCACGGAGATTTCCGGAACGACACAGGAGCGCCGCCTCTACGAACTGATATGGAAGCGCACGGCCGCCAGTCAGATGGCCGATGCGGAACTGGAGAAGACCACCATCACGATAACCATGAGCGGCGCCGAAGAACACTTTATGGCACAGGGCGAAACCATCACCTTTGACGGTTTCCTCAAGGTGTACCGCGAGTCGTCCGACGACGACAGTGAGAGCCGTCAGGATGAGGATACATCGCGCCTGTTGCCGCCCCTGCGTGGAGGCGAACAACTGCAGCGCCGTGAGATACAGGCCGTAGAACGTTTCAACCAGCCACCCCTGCGCTACACCGAGGCTTCGCTGGTGCACAAGATGGAGGAGTTAGGTATCGGCCGCCCTTCCACCTATGCGCCTACCATTTCTACCGTCCAGCAGCGTAAATACGTTCGCAAGGGTGACCGTCCTAGCGTGGCGCGCACCTATACCGTCGATACACTGAAGGGATTGCAGGTGAAGCAGACCGAGCGCACCGAGATGACTGGTTCAGACAAAGGCAAGTTGTTGCCCACCGACATCGGTATTGTCGTCAACGACTTCCTCATGACCCATTTTAAGGATATCATGGACTATAACTTCACGGCTAAGGTGGAGCAGGACTTCGACCAAATCGCAGAAGGACAGGAGTCGTGGCAGGATATGATACGGCAGTTCTATAAGGGTTTTGAACCCACCGTAGAACAGACCATCAACGCTCACCAAGAACATAAGGTTGGCGAGCGTCAGTTGGGCATTGACCCCAAGACGGGACGTCCCGTATTTGTCAAGATAGGCCGCTTCGGCCCTGTGGTGCAGGTGGGTAGTGCCGACGATGAGGAGAAACCCCTCTTTGCTCAGGTGCCCAGCGACAAGAGCATTGAGACCATCACGCTGGAGGAAGCCCTCGAGCAGTTCAAGTTGCCGCGTACCGTTGGCGAGTTCGAAGGTTCGTCTGTCGTCATCGGCAACGGCCGCTTCGGTCCCTATGTGCTGCATGACAAGAAATACGCCTCGCTGCCTAAGGGCAGTGATCCGATGACTGTCACGCTTGACGAGGCCATCGCACTTATCCACGAGCGGCGTGAACAGGAGCAGAAACGCTTCCTCCGGGTGTTCACCGAAGACCTTGACCTTGGGGTTATTAACGGCCGTTATGGTCCCTACATCGCTTACAAAGGCAAGAATTACCGAATCCCCAAAAACATGCAGCAGCGTGCTGCCGAACTCACCTACGAGGAGTGCATGGACATTGTCAACACTCCCGTACCAGAAAAGAGAAGATGAGGCGCATCATACTGATTGGCTACATGGGCTCAGGGAAGACCACCGTGGGCAGGTCTCTCTCCAAAGAGACAGGCATGATGTTCTATGACCTCGACTGGTACATTGAGAGCCGTATGCGGAAGACGGTGGCGCAGATCTTTGCCGAACGGGGCGAGGAGGGATTTCGTCAGATAGAGTATAATATGCTGCATGAAGTGGCGGAGTTCGAGAATGTCATCATCAGCTGCGGAGGCGGCACGCCCTGCTTCTTCGACAACATCGACTATCTTAACCGACAGGGCGATGTGACCTACCTCAAGGCCACGCCTGAGGTACTCTGCCGTCACCTGTTGATGGGTAAGGTGGAGCGCCCCCTCGTCAAGGGGAAGAGTCCCGAAGAACTCATCGACTACGTGACCCGTCACCTCGCCGAGCGCGAGGCGTTCTACCAGAAGGCGCGCTACACGCTCGATGTCAGTCTGTTAGACAGCGGCGACAAAATCAGACTCAGTGTGGAGCGCCTGCGCAGCCTACTCAATATCTGACGACGCGCCACAAATCAACAATAGAACAATCCAAAACAAACGAAACAAACCTAACCCACTCTCTGTCAAGACTAAAATGAAGAAATGGACAATAGAAGACGCTAAAGAGCTTTACAACATCAACGGCTGGGGCACCAGCTATTTCAGCATCAACGAACAGGGCAACGTCTGTGTCACACCTTTTAAGGACGGTACGCAGATCGATCTGCGCGAAGTGATGGACTCGCTGGCGCTGCGCGACGTGCAGCCCCCCGTGCTGCTGCGCTTTCCTGACATCCTCGATAACCGCATCGAGAAGACGTGGAGTTGCTTCAAGAAGGCCGCTGATGAGTACGGCTACAAGGGCGAGAACTACGTGGTCTATCCCATCAAGGTGAACCAGATGCAGCCCGTCGTGGAGGAGATTATCTCTCACGGACGGAAATTCAACCTCGGTCTTGAGGCTGGCTCAAAACCTGAGTTGCACGCTGTTATCGCTATGCAGTGCCAGAGCGACAGCATCATCGTCTGCAATGGCTATAAGGACGAGAGCTACATCGAACTGGCTCTATTGGCACAGAAGATGGGCAAGAAGATCTTCATCGTTGTGGAGAAGATGAACGAGCTGGAAATCATCGCACGGAAGGCTCGGAAGATGGGCATCCGGCCCAATATCGGTATCCGCATCAAACTCGCCTCTTCTGGTAGTGGCAAATGGGAAGAGAGCGGTGGCGATGCCAGTAAGTTCGGGCTGACCTCGGCAGAACTGCTCGATGCCTTAGCATTGCTTGACAAGAAGGGCATGCGCGACTGTCTGCGTCTGATCCATTTCCACATCGGCAGCCAAATCACCAAGATACGACGCATACAGACCGCCCTGCGCGAAGCCTCGCAGTTTTACATCCAGCTTCACAGGATGGGCTACAATGTCGACTTCGTGGATTGTGGCGGCGGACTTGGCGTGGACTACGATGGCACGCGGTCGCCCTCCAGCGAGAGTTCCGTGAACTACTCCATTCAAGAGTATGTCAACGACTGCATCTACACCTTTGTTGATGCTGCCGACAAGAACGGATTGCCGCATCCCAACCTCATCACGGAGAGCGGACGCTCGTTGGCAGCCCACCACTCCGTGCTGGTCTTCGACGTATTGGAAACGGCCTCGCTGCCCGAAATGCCCGAGGAGTTCGAACCCGACGAGAACAGTCACCAGCTGGTGCGCGATCTCTACGAGATTTGGGATAACCTGTCGCCCCGCAATGTGCTGGAAGACTGGCACGATGCGGAACAGATTCGCGAGGAGGTGCTCGACCTCTTCTCCCATGGTATAGTGGATTTGAAGACGCGCGCCGAGATAGAAGCTATGTATTGGAGTGTGTGTCACGAGATCAACGCGCTGGCCAAGAACCTCAAACACATCCCAGAGGAGTTGATGAACATCGACAAGCTTTTAGCAGACAAATATTTCTGCAACTTCTCACTCTTTCAGAGCCTCAGTGACTCGTGGGCTATTGACCAGATGTTTCCCATCATGCCTATCCAGCGTCTTGGCGAGCGACCTACGCGCAATGCCACGTTGCAGGATATTACCTGCGACTCAGACGGAAAGATTGCCAATTTCGTGACCAATCGCCACAACTCCCATTCGTTGCCTGTCCATTCGTTGCGGCGCGATGAACTCTACTATCTGGGCGTCTTCCTCGTTGGAGCCTACCAGGAGATACTCGGTGATATGCACAACCTCTTTGGCGACACCACCGCTGTCCACATCTCCGTTCGGGATGGCAGTTGGCACATTGACCAAGTCATTGACGGCGAGACTGTGGCTGAGGTACTTGAGTATGTGCAGTACGAACCCAAGAAACTGGTGCGCCAACTGGAAATTTGGGTGAGCAAGAGTGTCAAGCAAGGCAAGATCACACTGGAGGAAGGTCGAGAATTCCTCTCCACCTACCGCAGTGGTCTCTATGGTTACACCTATTTGGAATAGACACTCCAAAAGGTGCAAATGGTGGGGAAACAGCGGTTTTTCCGTAAAATGAAACATACGATGCGGTAATGTGTTACACTGGACAATGAAAAAGTGCCCGAAAATGCGTAATTTTGCAGCCGACAAATTCGGAGAATAACGAAAACTAAAACGACAATGGCACAAACGACACTTCAAACAGAAACGAAGGGCTTCTACAAACTTTCGTGGCTGCAACGCATCGGATTCGGGTCGGGCGATCTGGCGCAAAACCTGATTTACCAGACCGTCTGCATGTATCTTCTGTTTTTCTACACCGACATCTACGGGCTCAGCCCCGCTGCTGCCGCCACGATGTTTCTGGTGGTGCGCTTGGTAGACGTGCTTTGGGATCCGCTGGTGGGGACATACGTCGACAAGCACCATCCCAGATGGGGTAAGTACCGCTCGTGGCTTGTGTTGGCAGGACTACCGCTCACCGTGCTGGCCGTCCTTTGCTTTTGGAATGGTATGGAAGGGCATACGCCCATGGCAAAGCTCATCTATGCCTACGTGACCTACGTGGGACTCTCTATGCTCTATACCCTCATCAATGTGCCGTACGGAGCACTGAACTCCTCTTTGACACGCGACACGGACGAGATTACCGTGCTCACCTCCGTCCGCATGTTCATGGCCAACGTGGGTGGTCTCTGCGTGTCGGCAGGTGTGCCTATTCTGGTCGCCGTGTTAGCTGCTGCCAAGGATCTTCCCATAGAGATGGCCCTCTTCATGGGACTCGGTTCCCTGCCTTCCTTCATCTTCATGCCTTTGGTGCCCGCTATCAAGAAGCGTGTGGGTAAGAAAAATATGTTCTACCTCTTCCTCAGCATCGCCATTGTAGGCATGGCCATGCTCTACATCATCAGCAAAGCTGGCCCTGTAAAGGATAATATCACGCTGGTCTACATGGCCCAGTTTGTCAAGTCGACGGGTGTCATTGTGGCCACTGGCTATATGTGGGCACTGATTCCCGAAGTCATTTCTTTTGCGGAATACACGGGCGGAAAGCGTATCGCAGGCATCGTCAACGCCCTGACTGGCATCTTCTACAAAGCTGGTATGGCCTTGGGTGGCGTAGTGCCTGGAGCCGTGCTTGCTTGGACGGGCTATCGTGCGACGGCCGCCCAAGAGGGCAGCACCCTTCCAGCCGACAGCAATGCTTGGTTCATTGCCATGCTTATCTATGCCCTCGTGGGCTTCGCCCTTTTGATGTTCTGCTTCACGCAGACCAAGGAACGCGTGGTTATGGACGAGAATGAGACGAAGAATGTGAAGGTGAGCGACCTTTGGACGGAGTTCTTCCACAACCGTCCCCTGCGCGTTGTGGCACTCTTCTTCATCACGGCCTTTGCCATGATGTCGGTGGGCAATGCTGCTGGAGCCTACTTCATGAACGACCTGGAGGAGCAGAGTGCCCTGGCACAGGAAGGTATCCGCTGGCTGGTGTGCGTCATTCCTGCCGCTCTGCTTGTCTTGGCCATGTTCATCATCTCTAAGTACGAACTGACTGACGAGGTGATAGACAACATCAACATAGAGATAGAAAAGCGCGGAATCATCGGCAAATAACGGGTAACTTTTTGGCATTTCGCTCATTTTACACTACCTTTGCAGAAAGAAAAAAGCAAAGGTAGTGATTATGGAAAAAATGACAATCGTGAAGGTGGGTGGAGCTGTCGTCGAAGACGAGATACAGATTGCCCGTTTGCTGAAAGATTTCTCCGCTTTGGAGGGTCGGAAGGTATTGGTGCACGGAGGTGGACGCAGTGCAACGAAAATAGCCGCGTCGCTCGGCATCGAGAGCGAGATGGTCAACGGACGGCGCATAACGGGTGCCGATATGCTCCGCGTAGTGACCATGGTCTACGGTGGATTAGTCAACAAACAACTGGTGGCGCGACTTCAGGCAACGGGTGTCAATGCGCTCGGTCTGACAGGGGCAGATGCGGACGTTATCCGCAGCCACAGACGACCGCCTAAAGACGGTGTGGACTACGGTTTTGTGGGCGATGTGGATCGTGTGGACGGTGCATGGCTGCATCGCCTCGTCGGCGTGGGGGTAACGCCCGTCATAGCTCCGTTGACACACGATGGGCAGGGGAACATCCTCAACACCAATGCCGACACCATGGCTGCAGAAACGGCCAAAGCCCTTGCACCCTATTATGACGTGACGCTCATCTACTGTTTTGAGAAGAAAGGTGTGCTCCGCAACCCCGATGACGAAGACAGCGTTATCGCCGAAATCACACGCGAAGACTACGAACGCTATAAGTCCGACGGTACCGTTGCAGGTGGCATGATTCCCAAACTCGACAACGCTTTTGCTACGCTCCAGAGCGGTGTGAAACGCGTGATCATCACACAGGCCACAGCCATCGACGGCCAGCATGGCACCGTTGTTTGCTAAGTTAGTGAAAAAAAAATCATCTGCGCTGTAACTTTTCCCCACCACAAACGTCTTACCCATAGAGAGGATGAAAACAATCAGTTTCCGAAACGATGTCCTGCCGTTGAAAAACCTGCTCTACAGGTTGGCACTCCGCATCACCCTCAACCCTGCGGAGGCAGAGGATGCCGTACAGGAAACGATGATGAAGGTCTGGAAACGGCGGGAGAGCTGGGACACGATAGACAACATCGAAGCCTTCTGCGTCACCATGTGCCGCAACCTCTCGCTTGACATGACGCGCCGCCACGGGCGGCAGGAAGTTCCGCTCGACAGCGTGGCAACCGAGCCTGCGGACAGTGGCGCGGCAGATCCCGAGGAACAGACCGTCAGACGAGACAGCGCCGCGCTCATCCGTCGAATTATAGACAGTCTACCCGAGAAGCAAAGAAGCACCATGCAACTGCGCGACATAGAAGGGAAGAGCTACCGAGAAATTGCCGCCCTGCTGGACATCAGTGAAGATCAAGTGAAAGTAAACATCTTTCGGGCGCGACAGACCGTTAGGCAACAATTTAAGAAAACAGAACATTATGGACTATAAGTACATCGAACAACTCATGGAACGCTACTGGGCAGCGGAAACCTCCCTCGAAGAGGAGAATATTCTGCGCACCTTCTTCAGCCAGCAGGATCTGCCTGCCCAGCTGGAGCAGTATCGTCCGCTCTTTGCCTGCCTGCAACAGGAGGCCAACGTGGCGTTGGGCGACGACTTTGACAAGCGGATGCTCGCTATGACGGCTTCGCACAGTCCGAAGGCTGTCAGGGCGCGCACCATCTCCCTGCGTCGGCAGTTGCGGCCGCTCTTCAGAGCCGCAGCTGCAGTGGCCATCGTCTTCTCGGTGGGCGGCGCACTACAGCATCCGTGGGATGCTCGCTGGAACGATCCGCGCAACGACTACGCTAACAGCTTCGTCCAGCAGATAGACACGGCAGACACCGTTGTACCCATGCAGGCTGAAAACGTCTCCGATGCACCAGTAGACAGCAGCAGGGTCGTCAGCGGAACGCTGCACAAGGAATGAATATATTTTCTATGCTTTCTCTAAATAAATCATTTACATTAATTAAAACACAACCGAAACTGTGAAGTTTCACTTCTCTCAAATTTTTCATAACATACTAACGAAGCGAGCCGTCCGTCATTCCTGACAGGTGGCTCGCTCTTTTTCGTGGACCAGATAGGGCTTGAACCTATGACCTCCAGATTATGAGTCTGTTGCTCTAACCAACTGAGCTACAAGTCCGCTTTTCGAGGTGCAAAGTTACGGCTTTTTTCGTAAATACACAACTTATTGCGTGAAATTTTGTAATTTTGCACCCGAAATGGAAATACTGAACTACAGCAAGGAACTGCAACTGGAGGGCGGTGCAACGGCCACAGTCGGTGTGTTCGATGGTGTGCACCGTGGCCATCTGTCTGTTCTCGGGCAGTTGACGGAGGAGGCGCGCAGACGGAAGACCGTGGCCACGGTGATTACTTTCGACCGCCATCCACTCAGCGTGGTGTGTCCCGAGAAATGCCCACCCATGTTGACAACACTGGACGAGCGTCTCCGACTCCTCTCGAAGGCAGGTGTGCAACGCTGTGTAGTTCTGCCCTTCACGGTGGAAATGGCTCGCGTGTCTGCCCGTGACTTCATGCAACTGATGCGCTGCCAACTCGGTGTGCGACAGCTGCTGACGGGCTACGACAATCGGTTTGGCCACGACCGTACCGCTGGCTTTCAGGACTACGTACGCTACGGAGCAGAACTGGGGCTTGAGGTGGAAGCCCTCCAGCCCACGATGGTGCTGGAAGACGGCCAACCCGTGAGTTCGTCGGCGGTGCGGCGGCTGCTGACAGAAGGACTCCTTGACCCAGTACACCACTGTTTGGGGCGCGACTACAGTCTGGAGGGACGCGTGGTGAACGGCGAAGGAATAGGGCGGACTATCGGCTATCCGACAGCCAACCTCTGCATCGACGCGTGCAAGTTAGTGCCCAAAGAGGGTGTTTATGCCGTATGGGCTTGCGTGGGCTCTGATGGTGCGCCATTTCCTGCCATGATGAATATAGGGGCGCGCCCTACGTTCGGCGAACACCCCACAACGCTTGAGGTACACCTTTTCAACTACTCTGGCAACCTCTACGGGCAGTGGGTGTGCGTGCGCTTTGTCCGTCGTCTGCGCGACGAGCACTGCTTTCCTGATACTTCGGCCTTGGCTCGACAGTTAGAACTCGACCGTTCCGCAGCCCTTCAAGTGCTGTATGCAGAAAAAACGAATAAAGAAAAGATATGAAGAAAGCAATCATCTATACACTGATTTTCATTGCCATCCAATGGGTGGCAACCTGTGTCGTACAGGGCTTGTTCCTGTTGTTGTCGGGGACAGCAGTGACTCTTGATGCTGCGACACCGTTAGTTGTGGCATTAGCTGTTGGAAACATTGTCGTGCTGGCCGTGTTCCTTTGGCGACGTTGGGCGCTGTTATCACCGAGCTGGCTGTTGACGCGCCCGTGGGGCGTACTGGTGTGGACGGCCGTCGCTTCCGCAGGCATGGCTATCCCCTTCATTTGGCTGCAGGAGCACTTGCCTGCGCTGCCCAATTTAGTGGAGACGGAGATGCGCGGTGTCCTATCCAACTATTGGGGCTATGCCATCATCGGACTGTTAGCCCCATTAGCAGAAGAAATAGTGTTTAGGGGTGGTGTGCTTCGCGCGCTGCTGAACCGTATGCGTCCGTGGACGGCGGTGGCCGTATCAGCACTGTTGTTCAGCTTAGTGCACGGCAATCCTGCACAGATGCCCTATGCCTTTGTGGCTGGCCTATTGTTGGGGTGGATGTATTGGCGTACGGGTTCCGTGGTGTCAGGCGTGGTATATCATTGGGTCAACAACAGTCTGGCATACATTGTTTCCCGTGTTTACAGCTATTCCGATGTGACGCTGTCAGATGTCTTTGGCGGCGAGCAGAATGCGTTGTTAGCGGCAGGATTTTCGCTGCTGATACTCCTTCCTGCACTGTGGCAACTGCACCTGCAGATGCGGCGCGCGTGAAGATTTTACGTAGACAGAGCCAAAATTTCGTTTCCTCCTCTTGCTCAGAGGTAGAAAACACACCGTTTTCAGGGCGCAAAATTAGTTAAAAAACACGAACTGTACAACAAAATTGTGTTAAAAATAGCAGAATTGACCACTGGAACTAAAAAACGGGGGTTCAGTTCTCCATAAGATTGTTATCTTGTGTATTAAATAGGTGTAATACTTGGGTTATCATCTCCACCTCTGAGCAAGAGGTGGAGGTGGTTGGAGTGAGGTGTGAAGTAACGTACCGTACTAACAACCAGCCGTTTGCAACTATACAAGGAAAATAAAAACACGAGATAGCGAGCATGAACAGTAGTTTGGAATATGGCGTTTGGCGGGTGCTGACCCCCGTTTTGCTTCTTGCCTGCGGCTTTCTGGAGGAAGCCCAGGCACAAGACGTGGCACTAAAGACCAATGGACTCTACTGGGCTACCACCACCCCCAACCTCGGAGTGGAAGTGGCGCTTGACCCGAAATGGACACTTGACCTTTCTGGAGGCTATAACCCTTGGACGTTTCGCGATGACAAGAAGATGCGCTGCTGGTTGGTGCAACCGGAGCTGCGATACTGGATTTGCGAGAAGTTTGAAGGTCACTTTGTCGGTGTCCACCTTCACGGCGCACAGTACTTCGGTGGCTTCAAGGAGAAACGCTACGATGGCTATCTGGCTGGAGGCGGCCTCACCTATGGTTACGACTGGATACTCTCACCTCATTGGAACGTGGAGGCGGCCATCGGCATCGGCTATGCTCGACTCTGGTACAATGAAGGACCACGCATCCCCTGTAAGAAATGCGTGGTGCGCAAGAACAGAAACTACGTTGGTCCCACGAAGGCCGCCATCTCCTTTCTTTATTTATTCTAAAGGATAAACCGCATGAGAAGGAAACAACTGTACACACTCGCACTTGTAGTAGCCACACTGGGACTGTTGGCCAGTTGTGCCACTGGACAGAATGTGGGCAAGGTGTTGACGGTCAGTCCCTCACCTGTAGTGCTGACACCAGACAGCAGTAAACAGATGCAGCTGGACGTGTGCTTCCACATCCCCGCCCATTACCTGACCAAACGAAACCGTTTGGTGATACTGCCTCGTCTGGTGGTGGGTGACAGTGTGAGGGAGGAATACCCACCTGTTGTGCTGGACGCACCGATATACCATAAGAAGCATGAACGACGGAGCGTGTTGCAGGGCGATGCCGACCCCTATACCGAGCGTGCCATCACGGTGGCATACACCTCCCGTTTCCTAGAACTGCCATATAGCCAGACCGTGCTGCTGCTCGAAGGCGTTGATAGTGCCCGTATTGTGGGCGTAGTGACTACCGATGGCTGCGGCGCGTGCAGCAGCATTGATACCATCGATATCGCCTTCGTCTGCAGACCCGTTTCTCCTGTTGCAGTAGAGCCTCCGCTCCGCCTCGTCTGGATAGAACCCACGTTTGAGGTGCGCCCCAAGGTGGTGGAAGGCAAGGGTGAAGCCAACCTGCAGTTCGGCATCAACAAGTGCGACATCGACCTCTCCTTGGGCAACAACCGTCAGGAATTGGAGCATTTGGTGCAGACGCTTGCTCCCGTACTGAGTGATACACTGGCCACACCTACCGCGTTCCGAGTTTATGGGATGGCTTCTGCTGATGGTTCGTTAGCGTTCAACACATCCTTAGCTCGCCAGCGTGCAGAAGCTGCCGTCAACTGGATAGCCAACCAGATGACGCTCCGCCCCGAGGTGCGCCGCATCATCACCATTGGTTCGCGCCCTGAAGGTTGGCAACCCGTACTCGATGCCATGACCGCTGACGGCCATCGCGACTCCGTGGCGGTGAAGGCCATCCTGGAGAAATACGCCGACAGCAACGACGATGTGCAGGAGCGTTACATCCGTCGTCTGTCGTGTTGGAATGAGATACGCGATAAGTACTTGCAGAAGGGGCGTAAGGTGGAGGTGGTCTACCGCTATACCGTTCGCAGCTTTACCAACGATACAGAACTACTGGAAATGTACCAAACGCGACCTGATGCCTTCAATGAGAACGAGCTGTTGCGTGTGGCCACCTTGATGGAAAGTCACGAGGAGAAGAAGGCCGTCTACACCGCCATACTGAACCGTTTTCCACAGTCGCAGGTGGCAGCCAACAACCTCGCCATCCTATGGCAGAGGGAGGGGAATGAAGAGCGCGCCCGTGAAGTGCTCAACAGTCTGCAATCCTATGCCGTAACACCCACAAACGACAGAAAGGAGGGCGAGCAATGAAACACGGATGCTATCTTTTGGTGTTGCTGTCGGTGTTCTGCTCCTGCGTGCGCGACGAGCTACAGCCCTGTCCTGCGCTGTCCGTACAGGTGGCGGTGAAGGACAAGAACTATTTCAATGTCCAGCAGGTAGCACAGGAATCGACACGAAGTGAGGATCTCGCCTTCCGTGAGTATATTCCCACGCTCTACTATCGGCTCTGTCCCTTGGGGAGCGACGAGCCTGTAGAGGAACAGGAGCTGTTCGAGGTGACAGGCAACGAGCAGGAATATGCCATCCGGTTTAGCGAGGCGTTGCCTCACGGCACGTATGTACTCACGGTATGGGGCGGACTGAAAGATCTGACGAAACTCAACGCGTCGCGCTCCTCCGTCGACCTCCACCCCGAGGGCACGGAAGGGGAGGACGTGTACGTGGCCTGCGACACACTGGTGTATGACGCTTGGCACTATGACTACACGGCGGAGATGGAACGCACGAAGGGCAAACTCATCGTGCTGGCCACCAACCTGCCAGACAACATCCAGTGGTCGGGGCAGACCGACAAGGGACTCTACCGCACCGTGGACAGCGACTTTGACTATTCGGGCGTAGTGGGGGTTCACACGACAGGAGAATGGGTATCGGCAGAGAAAGCCATCCTGACGAAAACCGTGCTAAGCCCATCGCTACAGACGAACGGAACGGTGCAGCAGATGCAGTTCTATGACGCAGCAGAACGTCTGTGGCCAGCGGCAGTGCCCAACGACGTGAAACTCACGATGCGGCGCAACGAACTGACGGTACTGAAATACGTGTACGAGGAGGGGCGCTTCGTCGTCTTTGTCTTGGTGAACGGCGACTGGGAACGGATACATGACATGGTGATAGACTGACATACAAGAAGAGAGATATTTTTAATGATTGTTTAATTCTGAATAACGAATGATTATGAACAAAAGATTTTTTCAGACAGCCTGCCTGCTGACAGCTGCAGTGGCTTTAGCATCATGCGGCAGCGACGAAGAGCTCAACAACAGCGCTCAGGAGTCGCTGCAGACCGTCACGTTGGCGGTGGCTAACACAGGCGACAACTTCCTCGCTACCCGTGCAGGACGTCAGCTCTACAGCTCCGAGGCCAAACAAGACATCAACAAGGTGAAGGTGGTGATTTACAGGCTTGGAGACATTCCAAACGGTGTGACGACCAACGAGGGATTGACACCAGAAGTGCTGAGTAACAACAGTATGTCGCAGTATGGAGAGAAGACTATCGTAGCCCAGAAAGTATTCTCGCCTTGGATGAAAAATGGTGTCAGCAACACGTACAGCAACGTCACCAATGGTAGTGGCCGTTTAGCATCGTGGACACTCGCTGCAGCCGACCAGATTACAGCCGAGGGTGTATATATGGCCTATGCCGTAGGGTACAACGACAGTGAGTATGCTGCCTGTACGACCTTTGATGGTGTCGCCAAAAGCAGTAGTTTTACCTTGCCCTTGAGCATTGCCCAAAACACGGCTGTATCGGGAGACGCAGCACCCAAGGTGTATGAGGTCTTTGCAGGCAGTGCCCCGTTTGTGGTGACGAAGAAGACCGTTACAGAAGGCAGCGGTTCCAGTGATGCTTACCAGTTCAATGTATCGCTGACGCTCCACCGCCAGGTGGCTGGTACCATTGGTTACTTCACCAACATCCCGGTGAAGGGTAATGCCGACCACGCTGAAAAGGTGGGTGCCAAACTGCGTTTGGTAGCATCTGACCGCAGCGACAACGCTGTGTTCGCAGGCTTCAATAGTGCCTACACTGGCGATGCCAGTAAACCTTCCACAACCAACGTGAAATACGTGGTGAATGGCTATGACAATACAGGCAAGACACAGACCGCTGATGCCAAGTTCTATGGTTCGAACGAGAACAATGCCTATACGGTGTATGAGGTGACACTGAGTGAATGGTTCAAAGGAACAACAGGGTCTCCTGTTCAGATGGACACCAACGGCGATGGTTTGCTGAACAGCAACGACGAGGGTTGGACGAATGCCATTAGCTCGGACAACAGCCATCCGATCGTGAAAAAGGGTACGGTACTGGCTGGCTCATTCCTCTTTCCCTTCGCCATGCAGAACACCAAGCCAACCTTCCAGTTGCAGATGCTGGATAGTGAAGGCAACATCATTCGCTACTGGAACATCCGTCTGCAGAACTCTGGTACGGCTGACTCGCAGATAGGGCAAAAGGCTTCCCTGGTCGGCAGCAACGGTACAAGTACAGAGAACAGCACGCAGGAAGATGCCATCAACTACAGTGTCCTTCGCAACCACCTGTACAGCATTGGTGCGAGAAACAATGGCGACGGTGACGGCGGCAGCGGTGGCGGAGACGGTGGCAGTGGTGATAGCGACGACAAGGCGCAAGACCTGAACAACGAGACGCTGGTGCTGCGTGTGAACGACAACTGGGAGATGATCCATCAAATGGATGTTGACTAATAGACAAGCCGTGAAGCGCATACAGATTGTAGCCTTGTGCCTCTCACTCCTCGTGGGTGTCTGTGCCAGTTGTGCAGACGAAAATACCAATACGGTTCCCAAGCGGAAGTATGCCGACGGGAGTATCGTCCTACGGGTCGGTACCTCGTCGCGCATGCTGACGCGCACCGCATTGGCAGGTTCGTACAACCGGCATCATGTCCGCCAGGTGTACGCCATACTCTACCTTGGCGAGGGCAACGAGGCTACATATGTCTGCCATAGGAACCTCAACTGGAGTCCGAAGGATTCGGCCGACTACGGTGAGGGCGTGGTGCAGGAGAAGGAGTTTGAATTTGCGGTGCCTTCCACCCTCCAGTCGGGCAGTAAATGCACACTGCTGTGTGTTGGACTGGACGACCAGTCGGGTGCAACCTACGGGCTGACCCTTGACGACAGCCAGACACCAGCGTTCCTAACCGCAGGAAAAACACTCGGCGATGCTCAAGCTATCTTGGCCAGTGGAAGGTCTACGGCCGCCTCGGAACTGTTTGCTGGGTGGGACACGCTCACCTATCAGCGGAAGGACACAACGGCAGTGGAGGTGGAACTGACGCGCCGTGTGGCAGGCGCATACGCCTACCTAAAGGACATTCCTGTGCGGGTCAGCGGCAAGGATGTCAAATACATCCAATGGGTGTTAGGCAACAATCCCACCACACAAATCGGACTGGCACGGAAGGAACGGACGACCGACAACACGCTGCCCGACGACTTCGGCAGTGGGGAGAATACGGCTACAGATGCCAAGATTCTCGACAAACTGACGCTGGCAGACATTGCTACGGCCAATACAACGACTAACCTGTACGACATAAAAGACGAATACACCGCTGAACGAGGACTGTCAAAACAGACACTGCTGCTCAGTGCTTATCTCTTGCCCATGGTGGCAGGAACCAATGGTACTCTGTCCGTAGAGCTGTTGGGCGAGGATGGTACGGTGCTGAAAAACTTCCCAGCACAGTGGAACAATCTGCCGACGGTGGCAGGGACGAAAACCAATTATTCCATTTACCCCAACTACGTGTATCATGCAGGAACACGCTCGGAGGAAAGCGACCGACCAGCCAGCCTCATGGGCGACCGTATCGAAATTGCGGTACAGCCATGGACGGAACTGACCATCAACACCGACTTCCCCAAGGTGCCGCTGGAGGCCACCTTCGATTACGACAAGAACCCGTCGTCGTACATCTATGACTGCATCAACACCACGGACAACATCACCATCATGCCTTCTTTGCTGCAACGAAAATGGAGACTGACCTTAGTGGCGGAAGACAAGGACGGGAACGAAGCCCCCTTGGGCACATGTAACTGGATTTACTTCGTCAAGTCGGACGGCAGCTACACACAGACCCTGTCCTCGGACGACTATACGAACGGCACCAGTACGGCCACAGACGTTACCATCAGACTCAACGACTACGTGGAGAAGCGCACCTTCGACCCATCGACAACTGACGGGCAAAAAGCCATCAACGAAGACTGGCGGCGTGCGAGGATTGTATTGACCACGGACGCAAGTAGTTCACCCTCCCACCTCTCCATCCGACAGTATAATGCCATCACGGTGTATGCAGGATACAGTAAAAAAGAGTATCCGTGCGGCTTCAGCCGCTACGACTACGGTGTGGAACGGGATCAGAACGGAAACATAATCACGCAAGGGTATATGGGCAAGTGGGGAATTCTCGATGTCTTATATGGTCTCATCTATAGTGACAATGGCAGCGAGAATTACTACGACGGACATTGGGCACACGAAAACGTAAGAAGTCAAATAACATCCGATACCGAGCACTGGGGGACGGACGACCTCTCCAGCCAACCCGCCATCCGCTATTCCTGGACGGAATCATGGGTGTGGAATGGTACAGAAAGACAACAGAGTCTACTCTACTGGTATCTGCCGTCGCAGTATGAGTTATGGACTTTCTTCAAGGATATAGCCATACGCCAACCTGCCATCGAAACGCATGTAGCAGTCGACGCTTTGTACTGGAGCGCAACGGCAAAGTACAATAGTAATATCAGTGGGGGAGTGAGAAGATCTTTCTGTCAGAAGCTCAAAAGCGACGGGACGCTATGGGTCAATCCCAGTGGTGTCGATGTGGTTGACACCCGAGAGTATAGAAACAACACAGGTTACGCACGCCGAGCTCGCCACTTCGATGGCTATATATGCACGATAAAGTGACCTATTAAAATGAATGGCATGATGAAACATATCGCATACATCGCTCTCCTGTGTCTCTCGCTCTTTACCCTGTCGGCGTGCAACGACGAGTTGGACGGAGGTGGTGCGGCAGACGGGAAGGTGAGGCTTGAACTGTCCAGTCCCTCACCATCGTTGGTCACCACCCGTGCCACGAGCGAGACGGAAGTCATCGAGAACGTGGCGGTGTTCGTTTTCAAGGCGGACGGTACGAAGACGAACGGGTTTACCCTGACCTCATCGGAGAACATCCAGTACATCGACCTCTATCTGAGCGATGCGGATGACTGCGTGTATGCGGTCTGCAACTATCCCGACCCAGACGCACTGGCGGAGTCTGTCAACACGCTGTCCGACTTGCAGAGCAAGACGCTGACCATTAGTACCGCTGACGGTGCACATCCTGGCCACTACGTGATGACGGGACATACGACAGTCGAGACCATCAATGCTTCCATCCAAGCTGGCGAGACCGCAAAAATTCCCGTCTACCGACTGGCCGCCCATCTGAGCATCACCATCAAGGTGAACACCAGTACAGACGGCGACAATGGTGGCGATGGCGGTGACTTCAAGTTGGCCAACGTCTACATCTGCAACGTGCCTAGGGGGAGCAACCTGTTAAGAAGCACAGAGGATGAGAATGGTACGGACATCTCGGGCGGCTGTACGTCTGACTATACCTACAAGGCGGATGCTGACGAGATGCGCGCAAACTATTTCAGCTCCTATCTACTCTCCACCAAGGAAGAGAGCGGAGCTATAACGGCGGAGTTCGACCTGTTCGAGAACCGACGTGGTAGCATGGAGGACAAGGCAGACAACTGGCCAGAACTGAATGGACTGGAGTCACACGAGAAATACACCTACTACAAGCAGCTCTATAAGCGAAACCGAGCGATAGACTATCCAAGCCACATCGGGACGATTACTATCGGAAAGGATGTTTCCAATGAAACCCTGGAAACGAACGAGCAGGTGAAGGCGGGACAGTTCTACAATGCCACCTACCTGCGTATTGATGGCGTGTACCAGCGCACGAACGGCTCTACCTATAAGACTTCGTATTACGTCTAC